>JAGHTH010000129.1 GCA_018065365.1 Candidatus Coliplasma caballi | reverse complement strand
GCAAATGGCGATTCAGAGGGGACTCGAACCCCTGACCTCCGCCGTGACAGGGCGGCGTTCTAACCAACTGAACTACTGAACCATGTACCGCTCAAAGACGCTTTTTCTCACGGCGCTTTGTTATGATACCACATGAACGCGAAAAATGCAAGAGGTTTTTTCAAAAAATATGACCAAAAACGGACTGCACTTTTTGGACAGTTTTGCTCAACTTGCTCAAATGACCGTCAGATCGGCGGTTTCTGCCTCAAGATAATCAACAAATTGCTTCGCATTTACGCAAAGTTGACGACCGCGCTGACCGGCGCTGACATAGATCCGGTCGCAGAGCAGTACCGTTTCGTCAAAATAGGTCGGGAATTTCTTTTTCATGCCGACGGGGGAGCAGCCGCCGCGCAGATAGCCCGTCAGCGGGAGCAGATCTTTGACCGGGATCAGTTCCACCCGCTTGTCGCCTGCCGCGCGGGCGCATTTTTTGAGGTCCAGCTCCTCGGCGACCGGGATGACGAACACGAGGTACCCGCGCTTGTCGCCCTTTGCGACCAGCGTTTTGAACATCACGTCGGGATCCAGCCCGAGCACGCTCGCCGCGTGGACACCGGACAGGTCGCTTTCATCGACTTCGTAACGTTCCGTCGTGTAGGGGAGCCCGGCGACGTCGAGCATCCGCATCGCATTCGTTTTTTCTTCCTGCTTTGCCATTTTGCGCCTCTTTTTTATGAGAAAAACATTGCTTTTCCGAGAGGAAAGTGCTATAATACCTTTACAGCATACAGTATAGCACATTCGGGAGAAATTGCAATGATTTTTGATGAAAAACTTGTAAAAGCCGTAACGAAGGGCGTCGTTTCGATTCCGTACCGGGACGGCTGGTTTGGCTTCGAACGCTTGCTGCCCGGGCAGGCGGAGGAGTTCTCGCGCAAGGGGTACGCGTCGCAGGTACCCTGTGCGGCAGGCGTTTCGCTTTGCTTCCGCACCGATGCGCGTTCGCTTTCGTTTTCCTACCGCGTTTCCGGCGCCGTATCGAGAATGTTCTTCTACTTTGATCTGCTTGTAAACGGCAAAAAGGTCGATTCGTTCGGCAAAGAGGTCGGAAACGACGAGGGGACGTGTTCTTTCTCGCTTCCTGCGGGAGAGAAAGAAGTCGAACTGTACCTGCCGTGTCTGCAAAAAGTGGAACTCAAGGATATTTTCACGGACGGGGATGTAACCCCTGCGCCGCGGCTTCCGAAGCTGCTGTTCCTCGGCGACAGCATTACGCAGGGTTACGATTCGCACACGCCGTTCGGTTGCTACACGTCGATCGTCGCGCACACGTTGGGGTATGAGCAGCTCAACCAGGGAATCTCGGGGGCGGGCTTTTTCCCCGGAACGCTCGCGGAGATCCCCGGCTTTGTACCCGAACGCATCGTCGTTTCGTTCGGCACGAACGATTGGAAGCACGGTACGCGGAATTTCCCGGACGTCGCTCGCGACTACTACAAAAAGCTGCACGAGATCTTCGGGGACACGCCGGTGTTTGCGATCATCCCGATCTGGCGCAAGGACTGCGAGCCGCCGACCTGCGTCGGTACGTTTGAGGAAGCGAAAGACATTATCCGCGACGTTTGTGCTTCCTATCCGAACGTAACGGTGGTGGAGGGCGACGCGTTTTTCCCGCGCGACACGACGCTGTTTGCCGACGCGCGCCTGCATCCCAACGAGGAGGGCTTCACTTACTACGCGAACGGGCTTCTGCGCGCGATGCAGGGCAAGCCGCTCGTTCCGATCGCGCGCATTCTCGGGGAAAACCGCGCCACGCCTTTCGTCCGCACGCGTTACGCGTCCCGCGGGATCGTTCTGCAGGACGGCAAGCTGTTGATCTCCCGCGACGTGCAAATGGACATGGTCATGACGCCCGGCGGCGGCAGAGAGCCCGGCGAAACGGACGAACAATGCTGCGCTCGCGAGGTCGCCGAGGAAACCGGCGTTCTCGTTCAGGTCGGCGAAGAACTGCTCGTCGTGGAAGAATTCTACGAGGACGTGCGTTACGTTACGCGCTATTACCGCTGCGAGCCATGCGGCAGAACGGAGAAACGTCTGACGGCGCTGGAGCAGGAGCGCGGGCTTGTTTCGGAATGGGTTTCGCCCGAGCAGTTCCTGCAGGTCGTTTCACGCCACGCCGATTTCGCCGCCGTCTTTGAAGAAAAGCGCGGTCTCTACCTGCGCGAGTACACGGCTGCGAGTAGGATATTGTAATGTTTTTATGCGGGGAAGACTTTTTCTTAAAAGAAAAAAGTCTTCCCCGCACCCTTTTCAAAAAGAACCTATGTTATGGGAATAAAAAAATGGAGAAGAACCGACGCTGGCTCTTCTCCTTTTTATTTTTCCTTACAATAAGTTCTTTTTGGGGTGCGGGGCTTTTTTCTTTCGAAGAAAAAAGTCCCGCATAAAACTCAAACTCAAACTCAATTCGCTCCCTCAAAATGAACAAAGCCGTAGTACCAGCGGGCACCGCACTTGACGGCGAGGACGGAGTATTCTTTTTGGAGGGTGCCGTCCACGAACGCGCTGACGGTTACGCGGGCGATGCCGGAGACGGCGGAAGCGTCGGCTTTCTCGCCGTAGAGGGAAAGGTATTTTTCGTAAGTCGCGCTGCCCGGCTCAAAGACGGTAACGCGGGCGGAATCGAAGGTTACTTTGCCGGTTTTGCCCGTGAAGCCGTTCTGTTCGTAGTATTTTTTGAGGTTGGCGCGGAGCGTTTCTTTGGGAACATCGCCGTTGCCCGCGAGCGAGACCAGTTGGTATTCCGAGCCGTAGCGGAGCAGCCCGTCCACGTCGTAAGTCAGCGACGCCTTGAGGTAACCTTTGACGGCGGACTCGGCGTTCGGGAACAGGAAGCGCCACAAAAAGAACGCGCCGACGACCAAAGCGGCAAAGAGCAGGAGAAGCAAGGGCCAGAATTTTTTGAAAAGTGTTTTCATAATAACAACTGTCCTATTACGGCGTTGGATACGCGCCAGCCGCGTTCGGTCAGCGCGACGTGATCGCCTTTTTGAGCCAAAAGCCCGAGCGAAACGAGCCGCGAAATATGTTCGGAGGAAACGAGCGACGCCGGGATGCCCTCGTCGGTGCGGAGCCCGAGCATGACGGTTTCTTCCCACGCTTCCGTTTCGTCGATGCGTTCGGCTTTTTTGTAGTCGTTGGCGGTTAAGGGAGAAGCGAGGTACGCTTTGAGGTCGGGGACGTTCGAGAAGCGCTTGCCGTTCCAGAACGAGTGCGCCGCCGCGCCGATCCCGAGGTAGTCGCCGCGATCCCAGTAGCGCAGGTTGTGGCGGGAGCGGAAACCCTCTTTGGCAAAGGAGGAAATCTCGTAGTGGCGATAGCCCGCGTTCGCGAGCAAGGAGCAAAGCGCGTCGTACTGCGCTTCCTCCTCGTCCTCGGTCGGAAAAGAGAGCGTTTCGCGGGTTTGGTAGAACGCCGTGCCTTCTTCGAGCTGGAGCGAGTAGGCGGAAATGTGTTCCGGACAGAGCGAAAGCGCGTCGCGGACGGAGGTTTCCAAGCCGGGAAGCGTCTGCCCCGGCAGCGCGAACAGCAGATCGAGCGAAAGGTTTTGGAAACCGGCTTCACGGGCGGCTTCTACGGTTGCGCGCGTGTCCGCGAAAGTGTGCCTGCGGCCGAGCGATTTTAACAGCGCGTCGTCCGAGGATTGCATTCCGATCGACAGGCGGTTGAAGCCCGCGTTTCGCAGCGTTTGCAGGTCGGCGGGGGACACGTCGGCGGGGTTGGCTTCCAAAGTGATCTCGACGTCGGGCGTTAAGGAGAAATGCTCCCGGACAAAGCAGAGCAGGTCGGTCAGCCGTGAGACACCGAAGTTGGTGGGCGTTCCGCCGCCGAAATAGACCGACGGGACGGGGCGCGTTTCGCCAAACGAAAGCGCCTGCGTTTTGAGCGCGTCGAGGTACGCGTCCTTCTGGGCTTCGCTCGCCCACGGGACAGAGTAGAACGCGCAATAGTTGCATTTCCGGGTGCAAAAGGGAAAGTGGAAGTAGAGCGATGTTGTGGTTGACATGATTGCCTCGGGAGAAAGCAAATTTTCAAATCCATATTCGGATTCGGTTTTTTGAGAGGGGTACGGGGAGGACTTTTTTTGCGAAAAAAGTTCTCCCCGAAAACAGCATTTTTACTGATCGTCGTCCATTTTGAGCACTGCCATGAACGCTTCGGAGGGGACCTGGACGGAGCCGAAACTGCGCATCCGCTTTTTGCCCTCTTTCTGCTTTTCGAGCAGTTTTTTCTTACGCGTGATGTCGCCGCCGTAGCATTTCGCGAGGACGTCCTTGCGCATCGCTTTGACCGTTTCGCGCGCGATGACTTTCCCGCCGATCGCCGCCTGCACGGGCAGCTCGAAAAGTTGGCGCGGGATGTTGTCGCGGAGTTTCTCGACGATCTTGCGGGCGCGGGCGTAGGCACGGTCGGAGAACACGATGAACGACAGGGCGTCGATCATTTCGCCGTTCAAGAGGATGTCGAGTTTGACCAGATCGCTCTTGCGGTAGCCGATCGGCTCGTAGTCCAGAGAGGCGTAGCCCTTGGTTTTCGATTTGAGGGTGTCGAAGAAGTCGTACACGATCTCGTTGAGCGGCATTTCGTACAGCAGCTCGGCGCGCGTCGTGTCGAGGTATTTCATATCGAGGTAGATCCCGCGGCGGTCAAGGCAGAACTGCATGACGGGGCCGACGTATTCGGTCGGCGTGATGACCGACGCTTTGACCATCGGCTGGCGCGCTTCCTTGATCAGCGTCGGGTCGGGGTAGTTCGAGGGGTTGTCCACGTGCAGAACGGTGCCGTCGTTCAGAACGAGTTCGTAAATAACGCTGGGCGCGGTCGTGATCAGGTCGAGGTTGAACTCGCGCTCCAACCGTTCGTCGATGATCTCCATGTGGAGCAGTCCCAAGAAGCCGCAGCGGAAGCCGAAGCCCAAAGCGACCGACGTTTCCGGCTCGAACACCAGCGACGCGTCGTTGAGCTGCAATTTTTCCAGCGCTTCTTTGAGGTCGCCGTATTTGGAGCCGTCGGCGGGATAAATGCCCGAAAAGACCATCGGCTGTACCTTTTTGAAGCCCGGCAGCGGCTCGGCGCAGGGTGCGTCGCGGAGCGTTACCGTATCGCCGACGGTCGTGTCGCCGATGCTCTTGATCGAGGCGGTAAAGTAGCCGACCTCGCCGGCGTACAGGGTTTCGCGCTTGTCGAGCGAGAACGCGTTGAGCGTGCCGGCCTCCACGACCTCGAATTCCGCGCCGGTGTGCATCATTCTGACCGTGTCGCCGACAGAGAGTTTGCCCTCCATGACGCGAATATAGACCACCACGCCTTTGTAGGAATCGTAGTAGCTGTCGAAAATCAGCGCTTGCAGCGGTTTTTCGGGATCGCCCTTGGGGGCGGGAACGTCCGTAACGATGCGTTCCAGCACGTCTTTGATGTTGATGCCCATTTTCGCCGAAATGCAGGGGGCATCCATCGCCGGAATGCCGATGATGTCCTCGATCTCGTGCTTTGCCATTTCGGTGTCGGCGCTCGGCAGGTCGATCTTGTTGATGACCGGGAGAATCTCCAGGTCGTTATCGACCGCCATGTAGGCGTTTGCGAGCGTTTGCGCCTGCACGCCCTGCGTGGCGTCCACGATCAGCACCGCGCCCTCACACGCCGTCAGCGAGCGGGAAACTTCGTAGCCGAAGTCCACGTGGCCGGGGGTGTCGATGAGGTTCAGTTCGTAGGTTTCGCCGTCGTCGGCTTTGTATGCAAACCGCACGGCGCGCGCTTTGATCGTGATGCCGCGCTCGCGTTCCAACTCCATGTTGTCGAGGAGTTGTTCTTCCACGTCGCGCGATGCGACCGCGCCGGTGTATTCGAGCAGACGGTCGGCAAGGGTGCTTTTGCCGTGGTCGATATGGGCAATGATGGAAAAATTCCGGATTTTTTTGATGTCGTACATAACAGACCTCAATTAGAACACAAGAGCAGAGGGATTCTCTGCTCTTGGTCGATTTTTCGTGGGTTTCTTTTAGTTCTTCTTTTCTTTCTTCTTGCCGATCTTCGAGAAGGTGTTCCACAGGAAGCCGGACAGGCAGACGGAGGAGAACAGACCTGCAAAGATACCGACGATCAGCGCACCGGCAAAGTCGCGGAGCGTGTCGAGGTTGGAGGTCGGGGAAATGATGACCGCCACGACGCAGGCAACGAAGATCGAACCGATGGTCAACAGCGTCGTAATGGTGGTGTTGATCGAACGTCCCATCGTTTCGTGGACGGAGGTGTTCACAACGTCGCCGAAATCTGCTTCGGGCATCTTCTTGCGGTTCTCGCGGACACGGTCGAACACGACGATGGTCGCGTTGATCGAGTAACCGAGAATGGTCAAGAACGCCGCGATCACGTTGGTGTTGAACGAAATGCCGAGCAGCGAATACACGGTCAGCATGACGAACAGGTCGTGCAGCAAGCAGACCACGGACGCCAGACCGGAGGAGATCTGGAAACGGAACGCGATGTACGCCAGCATCAGAACTGCCGCGAGCGCAACTGCCCAGATCGCTTTTTCCATCATCTTCTTACCGATGATCGGAGAAACGTTGCTGATGTTCAGTTCCGCGCTTGCTTCGGGATATGCGCCGAGCACGAGTTCAGTCAGATGATTCTGCTGTGCAGCGGTCATATCCTTGGTGCTTGCGATCTTGACGGAAGTGCCGTCAAACGTAACGCTCTGGACGTACTCTTTGCCGAGTTCGGAATCGTTTTCGATCAGGGACTTGACGTTGCCCGCGATGGTATCGTCCACGGTTACGCCGAGGTCCATCGTTGCTTCGTAACCGCCGACGAAATCAATATCGACGTTGAAGCCGCGGATAATGAATGCGAGCAGACCGATCACGACCACGACCGCGACCACGATCAGCGTCTTCTTGCTGTCTTTGATAAAGTGGAATTTGTATTCCTTCTTCTCTGCGCCGCTCTTGCCGAAGCCGACCTTGAAATGCTTCAGATCGGTAACGCCCATTCCGACGCCGAGGTTTAAGAACGCACGGGTAATGACCAGCGCGGTCAGCAGGGAGATCACAACGCCGATGCCGAGCGTCAGCGCGAAGCCCTGGATCGTACCGGAGCCGAAGATGTAAAGCACGACGCAGGCAATGATGGTCGTGATGTTGGAGTCGAGGACTGCCCACAGAGCGCGTTTGTAACCGCTCTTGATCGAGGATTTCGCGGTCTTTCCTGCGGCGATTTCCTCTTTCATTCTTTCGAAAATGACGACGTTTGCGTCAACTGCCATACCGATCGAAAGGATGATACCCGCGATACCGGTCAGCGTCAGGTTAACGGGAGCGGCATCCAGGATCAGACAGAAGATCGCGGTGTAAGCGACCAGCGCCAGAGAAGCGCACACACCGGGGAAGCGGTAGTACACGCACATGAAGATCAGCACGAGCAGCAGACCGATCATGCCGGCGATCAGGGAGATCTTCAAAGCGTTCTCGCCGAGAGACGCCTTGACGGTTTCCATGCTGACCTGGCGCAGATTGTAACGCAGAGCGCCGGCGTCAATGTTGTTGGCGAGCGTCTGTGCGGATTCGGGAGTCGTGAAGGAGCCGCTGATGACCGCGCTGCCGCCGGTGATACCGGTGGTCGAATAGGTAGAATCAACGGACGGAGCGGACAACATCGTGTCGTCCACGTAGATCTGCAGTTTTTTGCCTTCCTTTGCGCAGAGCTTGGTTGCTTCCGCAAATTTCTTCTCGCCGGCGTCGTTGAATTCCAGAACGACGCAGTAAGGAGCGGACGCGTTGTAGGAAGAATCGCTGCTGTCCATCGTACGAGCGAGAGCGTGTTCGACGTCTTCGCCGGTCAGGACGGGATCGGTCTCGCCCTCGATGACGAACTTGAGCGCCGCGGTCTGCATGAAGTTGAGTGCCGCACCGGTCGGATCGTCAACGGACGGGATCTCGACAACGATCATGTCGCTGCCGTATTTGTACGCGTTTGCTTCGGTGTAACCGTTCTTGTCCAAACGGGTACGCATGACTTCGAGAACGCTTTCCATGCCGTCGCTGTCAACGGCATCACCGTTTTCGTTATACGCCTGATAAGTAATGGACGAGCCGCCGGCAAGGTCCAGACCGAGCAGGACGGAGCCCTCGTCAAAAATGCCGCCCATTTGCAGATCGTCGTTGATGTACACGCCGCAAAGAGCCGCTGCCAGCAGTGCCGCGATGACCAGGATCAGCAGCACAAAGCGGGCGGTGCTTGTGGATTTCTTCAGATTCATTTGATTTTTACCTCCGACAAAGGATGGAAAGCGGGCATACGCCCACTCCGCCTATTTTTTAACATTCCTATTATACACGCAAAATGCCGTTCCGTCAAGTGTTTTTTGATTATTTCAAAATGGAAACCGCATTTTTTTCGACAGATAGCAGCACGGAATCGTGTTTCCCGCCGTTTTCGCCGTCCAAAGACCAGCCGATCGGCTTATCGGAGCGGAATCGGACGAACGAAGTGTGCCGGATCTCGATCAGCGGATCGTTCATATCGCCTTTCAGAAGTTTTGCCGCGACGCGATTGCCCTCGGCGAGATCTTTCGGGAAACGGATGAGGATGAACTCGAATTTCCCGTCCGAAAAGTTCACGTCTTTGCCGTCCAATTTGATGAAGCCCGCCGCGGTCGTGGTGTTTGCCAGCGCGCAGAAAATAAACTTTCCGGCAATCACGCCATCTTCGGTTTCCGCTTCGATCTCCATGGGATGAACGTCCGCGAGGCAGGGAACGATGTTCAGAATATACGCGGCGTGGCCGAACAGGTTTTTGAGCGTTTGCGGCGTATTGTAAGAGGTTTCCGTAAACGCGCCGCAGCAGGCGATATAGGTAAAGTGCCTGTCTCCGAAACAGCCGAGGTCGTGCGGACGCGGGGAGCCGGCAAGAACCGCTTCAACGGCTTTTCCGGTGTCGGACGGGATGCCGAGCGACGTGGCAAAGTCGTTGGTGGAGCCGAGCGGGATATAGCCGATCGGCCTTTTTATTTCGCTTGCGGCAACACCCTCCGCGACCATGTTCAGCGTTCCGTCGCCGCCGCAGGCGACGATCATATCGTAATTCTGCGATTCCGCCGCGATCGTGTTGATCGTCGAATTTCCTTTTTTGGTGGGCAGCACCGTGACGGTACAGCCGCCGTCGCAAAGCCGGGTTACGATGTCCAGCAGAACTTTTTTCGCCATTCCTTTGCCCGAGCGCGGGTTGATGACCAAAAGTACCTTTCCTGTCAAAGCAGATCGTCCTTTCCGAAAATACAAGAATTCATCTTATTTTCTATTATAGCCGCTTGCCGTGGGAAATGCAACCCCTTTGGAGAAAGAACTTTGCAACATTTTTGAAAACTTCCGCACGTTTTTGCACCCTTTCTCTTGAAAAAACGACGCGGTTGTGCTATACTGCAAAAAAAGACGAAAAGAGGAATTCCCATGCTTCCGAACAATCCGTTCCCGACACCCGTACCTTCTCTCGAAAAATTGGAAGACCGCACGTTCGCTGCCGCGAAAGACCTCGGCACGCCCGCAGAAGACGGCTTGGTCTATCTGAACGCGGCGGACTGCCCCGTACTTGAACTCGGCGGGATCGACGCGCCGAAAAGCAACTGCGGCGAGTATTACCGCCTGGACGCGTCGAAAAAAGAGACCTATTCCGATTTCAACCGTTCGCTCGCGGAATGCACGCCCGGAACGACGCTGCGCTTTATTACCGACGCGACGTCCGTGACGCTGGACGTGAAATTGCGCGCCGCGATCGCGGGGATGAACCACTTTACCAACCGCGGCGTATATGGGTTTGACATCCTGATCGGCACCGGTACGGCGAGAAAATACATCGGGAAGCAGATGCAGACGTTCGTCAACACGACCGAATTCATGAAAGACGCGCTCGAAATGCCCGCGGGACTCAAGGAGATCCAGATCAACTTTCCGCTGTACGGCGGCGTGAAGTCGGTTTTCCTCGGGTTTGCGCCCGACGCGAAGATCGCTTTGCCGACGAAGCGCGCGTACAAGCCGATCGCGTTCTACGGATCCTCGATCACGCAGGGCGGGTGTGTTTCCCGTCCCGGCAACTCCTATTGCAACGTCGTCTGCCGTGAACTCGACGCGGATTGCCGCAACCTCGGTTTCTCCGGCTCGGCGCTTGGCGAACAGTCGGTCGCGGAGTACATCGGATCGCTCGATCTTGCCGCGTTCGTGATGGATTACGATTACAACGCGCGTTCGGAAGAAGAACTCGCGAACACGCATTACCCGTTCTACGAAACGGTGCGCCGTTTGAATCCCGATCTGCCCATTCTGATGATGACGCACGTCTTCTCGTTTGACGATCGCGAAACCGACGCAAACCGTGTGAAGATCATTCGGGACAGTTACGAAAAAGCGCTCGCGAACGGCGACAGGCACGTTCGATTCCTGGACGGCACGCCGTTGTTCCGCGGACCTGTGCGCGATCTTTGCACCGTTGACGCGCTGCATCCGAACGACCTCGGGCAGTACATCATGGCTTGTGAAGTGTACAAGCATCTCATTACAATGATTTGACAAACCAAAAAAATAAAAAAGGCACTCCGTACGGGGTGCCTTTTTCATCGTTAAATAAGTTGACTTATTTAATGGTAACGGTTGCGCCGGCTTCTTCAAGCTGCTTCTTGAGAGCTTCTGCTTCTTCTTTGCTGACGCCGGTCTTGACCATCTTCGGTGCGCTGGTAACGAGATCTTTTGCTTCGCCCAG
>JAGHTH010000025.1 GCA_018065365.1 Candidatus Coliplasma caballi | reverse complement strand
GCAGAACTTCTTGACCGCCCTGTGCGTGATCTCGAAGAAGAGGTAATAATATTCCTCGTCCTCGTAGCCGAGGCAATTGCCCGGCAGGTACTCGCATTGATCCTTCGGTACGACCGAAGCCTGTCCCGCTTCCACCAGGGAAGAAAATTTCCGGAGGAAGATATGCGTCGGCTTGTCCTGTTCGACTGCCGCGGACTGCTTCTCCGCGTGTGCAAGAAGAATGTCCGTAAACCGGTCTTCGTAGATTTCTTCGTCGTCCGCTTTCAGAAGCGAGACCGAACGCAAAAACTCCATGAAGAAATACATCCCGATCCCGAAGCACGCGAGCGTGTCCGGCAGACGGTTGTGAAACACAATCCGTCTTTCCGTGAGCTTGCTTCTCCATTCGGCGCGGGCACATTCGTATTTGCTTTTCAGAAAGGAAAGCAGAAACGCTTCGGCTTCGTCGCTCGTAAGGAATTTCTTTTTGAACCATTCAAGGTAGGCATGCATCCCTCGCATCAGAACTCCGTCGGCGGCCATGTCTTGCAACTCGCTGAGCTTTTCCAGATCGGTTTTATTTCCGGGCATCTCCACGCAGAACAGACGCGCACTTCCGCTCTCTCCGATGTCCGGCGCGAACTCGGCGGTGACGATCGCGTTTCCCCTCGGCAGTCTTGTTTCCCGCAGAGAACAGTCGGGTGTCAGCCGGTTCCTGCCAACGCGGTCTCCGTACCCGCGCGCCAAGGTCTGCATGGTGCTTTTCATACTGTCCGCGTCTCTTTTTCCGGTCGGATGGTAATCGTCGTACACCGTCAGCGTATCCTTGAGCGCAAACGCCGTGTGGATCATACTGTTGACCGTATCGTGAAAACTCATCGGCAGGTCGGTCACGGAAAAGCGACCGAAGAACGAGAGCATCAGCGCGGCAAGGGTACTCTTGCGGCTTCCTGTGCGGGCGAGAAGCAACAGAATAAATTTCGGCTCATACCCGACTCGGTGCAGAAACTCATTCAGCGGGGAGAGGAACACGAGGGACAGGCAGGGATACAAGACCGACTGCGGTACAAATTCCGTGTCGAGAAGATCGCGGAGCACCTCAAGGTCGTCCTCGGTGTAACTGTCGGCTCCCTCGTAGCATTGGTTCTTACCTCCGAGTTGCACGTCGAACCTGCCGTCCCCCGGGAGCAGGTAGTGCCACTCACCGTCGATCTTCTTCCAGCCGGTATGGGCAAAGACGTTTTCCTTGTCCGCAAACCTTGCCGTGGATTTGATCGCGCACCGGACGTGCTTCTCCACGTTGGAGGTGACGAAAAGATCGCAGGTCGCGTCCCAGTTGTTGGCGATCCACTCCATCTTTTCGAGATCGCTTGCCGGAACGTCCACGGGCGGCAGGGGGCGACCGTCCGCGTGTGTTCCGCCAATGCGGTATTTGCGTATCACTTCCGCGCCGTCATCGTAAGAGACTTCGGAAAGGATACGCGGAGCGAAATTGCAAAGAGGGATAAAAACCGAACCGTTCTTTGTTACCCGCTCGATCGACAAGCGCCCGTTTCCAACCGCATACGGCGGGGCGTAGAGATTGTCTTCTGTGTCCGCTGTTTCAGTCGCGGACGGAACTGTTTCTTCGGATTCGTTCATCTGAATCCTCCTTTCTGCCGTATCGGCGAAAAAATATATGCAAACAAAAAAGCCCCGGCAGAAGCCGAGGCTGATTTGTGATTGCCCTGATTATGGGAGCAGTATTCATATTGCGAATTGCCAGTATTGTGACACGCTGCAACGCGGTAACGCATTTTTGCGGATAAAGTACAAAAAAGCGCGTCGGGGCGTTGCGGATAATACAATAGTTTTTTGCTTCGGGAATACCGTGCGGTGCACACTTTTTCCGAAAGCGACTTGATTATGGGGGCAGTATTCATATTGCCAAACGTATTGATTTTTTCACAATTCTGTGCTATAC
>JAGHTH010000222.1 GCA_018065365.1 Candidatus Coliplasma caballi | reverse complement strand
GGACTGAAAGACGGTCTTCCCATCGGGTTGGGATACCTGTCCGTGTCTTATGCGTTCGGCATTTTCGCGGTCGGGCAGGGCTTGCTTCCCGTGGAAGTTTTGCTGATGTCCATGACCAATCTGACTTCCGCGGGGCAGTTTTCGGCGGTGCCGATCATTGCGGGCGGCGGAAGCTTTATTGAACTCGCTTTTTTGCAGCTGGTCATCAACCTGCGTTACGCGCTGATGTCCGTTTCGTTGTCGCAGAAGCTGGAAAACGGGGTGCGCGTCCCGCAGCGTCTCCTCATTTCTTTCGGCGTAACCGATGAAGTGTTCGGCGTGGCAATCTCGCAGCCGGATCGGCTGCCCGCCCGGTATTTTTACGGATTGATCGCTCTGCCGTACGTCGGATGGAGCGTCGGAACGCTGGTCGGCGCGCTGGCGGGCAATATACTGCCGCCGCTTCTGATGTCCGCGCTCGGCGTGGCGATCTACGGAATGTTTATCGCGATCGTTCTGCCGGTGGTCAAGAAAAGCGCCGCGACGATGCTTTGCGTGCTGCTGGCGCTCGGGATCCGCTGTGTGTTCTATTACCTGCCTGCTTTGCAAAACGTTCCCGACGGCTTTGCCATTATCGTAAGCGCCGCGGCCGCGAGCGCGCTCTTTGCGTACCGCGACGCGCGGATCGCGAAAAGGGAGGGTGCGGAACGATGAGCGGACGATTCTTTCTGTATCTCGCCGTGATGGCGGGGGTTACGTACCTGATCCGGATGCTTCCGATGCTGCTGATCAAACGGCAGATCAAAAACGTGTTCTTACTGTCTTTCTTAAGCTATATTCCTTATACGGTGCTGGCGGTCATGACCGTCCCGGCGGTGTTCTATGCGACGCAATCGCCGCTTTCCGCCGCGATCGGTGTGGGCGTTGCGATCGTGCTGGCGCTGTTCGATCGCAGTTTGCTGACGGTGGCGTTCAGCGCCTGCGGTGCGGTCTTTCTGACCGAATGGATCATGACTTTGATCCCGTAGAAACATTTTTCGACAAAAAGCAAAAAAACCATTGCTTTTTTGCATTTGCTTCGCTATAATAATGAAAACGGAAAAACAAAACGAACCGGAGAAACGCTATGCGACAGAAAAAAGACTACGGCACGGAACTCCCTTTGAATGAAGAAGCGGTCGATCGCTGTTCGGAAAAGATTTCCGAGTTCCTGCTTTCTTTGAAAACCGACAAAAAAGAATTGCTGCGCATCCGTCTGAACGCGGAGAACATCCTGCTGAAATGGCTGGAACGCTTCGGAGAGGGAACGAACGTTTCGCTCGCCTGCTTCTCGTTTTTGGGGCAGCCGATGATCCGTCTGAAACTCAAGGGCGATCCGTTTGATCCGCTTGCCGAGGAAGCCGAAAACGGCAGCGAGTGGAGCCGGAAATTGCTTGCCGGTCTGCAGACCACGCCCGTTTATACCTATTCGAACAATGAAAACGTCGTTACGTTCAAACTGATCCGCAAACGCAGAAATCCGCTTCTGGCGCTCGTCATCGCGATCGCCGCGGCGGCGCTTGTCAGTCTGATCGGCTTGTTCTGCCTGCCGGAAAACGTCCGCGTGGGTGTAGCGTCCGGAATTTTCGCGCCGATCTGCGATACGTACATTC
>JAGHTH010000092.1 GCA_018065365.1 Candidatus Coliplasma caballi | reverse complement strand
TCCAGAAGATCTGCGCGGACACGAACTGCAAGATCGACATCGAAGACGACGGTTCCATCTTCATCGCGGCGGTCAACAAGGACGACGGTTACCGCGCGCTTGCGATCATCGACGCGATTGCGAAAGATCCCGAGCCCGGCACGATTTTCCTCGGCACCGTTACCCGTCTGATGAACTTCGGCGCGTTCGTTGAGATCGCTCCCGGCAAAGAAGGACTCGTTCACATTTCGCAGCTCGCCAAGCATCGCGTTGCAAAGGTCGAGGACGTCGTTTCCGTCGGCGATCAGATCAAAGTCATGGTTACCGAAATCGACGACAAAGGCCGTCTCAATCTTTCGAGAAAAGACGCGCTCATGGCAACCGAAGACTGATTCCGTTTCACGTTTTTTGCAGGGAAGCCCGAAAGGACTTCCCTGTTTTTCTATGCAAACAAAAAAGCATCTGCTTTGTGCAGATGCCTTTATTCTCTTATTCACTCTATCGGAAAATCAAAATAGGTTTCCGGATACGGCTCGTTTTTCAGCGTAAAATGCCACCACTCCGAAGCGGAAGGCAAAAATCCGGCCGAAAGCATCGCGTTACGAAGAACCGAACGGTTTTTGATTTGCGTTTCGGTCAGCGTTTCGGTATAATCGGGATGGGAAAGTTCGCCGAAGAAATCGAAAGGACCGCCCATATCGACATCTTTTCCCGTTTTCATGTCAAAGAGCGTCAGATCCACGGTGCTTCCGCGGCTATGGCCGGACTTACGCGCAAGGTAATGTTCGTCAAACAATACCGTCTTATCCACACCCGGATAGAAAAACGGTTTCATGCGCGTGTCATCAAGATCTTCCGCCCAGCGAACGAAATGATCGACCGCTCTTTGCGGGCGGTAAGTATCGTAGATCTTCATCCGGTAGCCGAGCGCAAGCAATTCCCGATTAACGTTCCGGAGCGCGTCGGCACATTCTTTGGTAACGAGCGCGACGGGTTTATTGTATCCTGTGATCCGCTCGCCCACGAAATTATAGGTCGTATAATACCGGATCTCCGAGATCATGTCCGGTATTTCCTCGGTAAGCACGACGAAACCGAATGCAAAGGCGGAACTCATATCCGAACGACTCCCTCAAATACCGTATTTGCTTTCCCGGTCATACGAACGCTCTCGTCCGTATAGACCACGGTCAGTTCCCCGCCGCGAAGCCGTACCGAAACGGGAACGCCTTTCCGGCAATACCCGTTCAGCGTTGCCGCGACGACCGAGGCACAGGCACCCGTTCCGCAGGCAAGCGTTTCGCCGCTGCCGCGCTCCCACACCCGCATATCGAGGTGTGTCGGATCGATCACGCGGATAAACTCGGTGTTCGTGCGCTGCGGGAACATCGGATCATTTTCAAAAATCGGGCCGATTTTTTCAAGGTCGATCGCATACGGATCCGGGACGAAAACGACGCAATGCGGGTTTCCCATACCGACGCAGGTAATCTCATATTCTTTTCCGCCGAAAGACGCTTTCCGCGCGACGACTTTTTCTCCGTCGGCGAGGACGGGAATCTCCGCGGGAGCGATCAACGCTTTCCCCATATCGACGGTCGCACCGACCACTTCATCTCCGTCAAACATCAAGCGGATCTCTTTGATGCCGGAGCGCGTTTCGATCGAAAGAACATCTTTTTTCGCGATCCCGTTGTCATAAAGGAATTTTGCGACACAGCGGATCCCGTTGCCGCACATCATCCCTTCGCTGCCGTCTTCGTTGAACATCCGCATCTGCGCGTCTGCTTTATCGGACGGGCATATAAAGATCACGCCGTCGCCGCCGATTCCGAAATGACGGTCGGAAAGCGCTTTCGCAAGGGCGGGAAGATAGTCGATTTGCTGATCGAAGGTCGAGATATAGATATAGTCATTCCCGCATCCTTCCATTTTGGTAAATCGAATTTGTCGGTTCATCATACCGTCGCAGCGGAATGTTCCGCTCCCTCCAATTCTGATCTTGTTAAATCAAATTCATTTTCTTCATGACCGAAAACAGCGCTTCCGCTTCCTCCGGCTCCGGCTCCGAAAGCGGAAGACGAAGTTCGGAAGAACACAGCCCCATTTTCGCAAGCGCGGTTTTGACCGGGACGGGATTGACAAGCATAAACAAGCTGTTGATCAGCGGAAGATCGTGCAGCAGTTGTTTGGATGCAACGTCATACCGTCCGTTCCGGCAAAGCAGGCACAGATCGTGCATTCTGCCCGGCAAAAGATTCGAGACGACCGAAATGACGCCTTTCGCCCCCATCGCCATCAGCGCGACCGTTTGGTCGTCGTTCCCGCTGTACACCGCCAATTCCTCGCCGCACGCTTCCATTAAGCGCAGAACGGAAGAAAGATTTCCGCTCGCCTCTTTCACTCCGACGATGTTCGGATGCCGGGAAAGGCGCTCATAGGCGGAGAGCGGTATCTGCACGCCCGTTCGGGACGGGACGTTATACAGAATATTCGGGATCTCGGCGCAATCCGCGATCGTTTCGAAATGGCGGATCAGCCCGCTTGGGTTGGCTTTGTTATAGTAGGGTGTTACCAGAAGCACGGCGTCCGCGCCGGCGTCTTTTGCGAAGCGTGTTTTCTCGATCGCTTTTCTCGTATCGTTTGAACCCGTACCCGCAAGGAGCGGCACGCGGCCGGCGACACGATCTGCCGCAAAAGAGATCACGCGAAAACATTCATCCTCGGTCAGCGTTGCCGATTCCCCGGTCGTACCGCAAACCAGGATCGCGTCGGCTCCGTTTTCGACCTGAAAATCAAGCAAACGTCCGAATGCTTCATAATCAACGTTCCCGCGAAGGAACGGCGTTACGAGCGCCGTACAGCACCCCTCGAAAACGATCGGCTTCGGCATTTTTCCATCACCAAGCTTTCATAGATTAGAACACGGTCAAACGAAAAGTTTCTTCATGAAAAGTATATGAAAGCCGATGCGGTTTTTGTCAAAACAGAACGTCCGAGGACGAAAAAAACATCCTTTTGGCAAACCTGTTTTCAAGTGTATTCTATCACAGTTTTTTTCAAAAAGCAAGGATAAGAGTAAACTATTTTTCGAAAACAAACGCGCACTCTTGACTTTTTCGGTCATTTGTAGTAAAGTAAACGTATGAAATACGAAAGGAATACGCAAATGAATCAACAGACCATCGGAGATTTTTACGCGCGGAGAGCAAGAGACCTGTTCCGCGAAGGATATAACTGCAGCCAAGCCGTCGTTGCCGCTTTCGCGGAGCCGCTCGGCATCGAATTCGAGACGGCGCTTTTATTGGGGTCGTCGTTCGGCGGCGGTATGGGAAGATTGCGCGAATCCTGCGGTGCTGTCAACGGAATGCTGATCGTCGCAGGATTGAAGCACGGTTATATCGACCCGGATGACTACGAAGCGAAGCGCGAGCATTATGTGCTCGTACAAAAACTCGTCAAGCAGTTCAAAGAAAAATACGGCACGATTCAATGCAGAACGCTTTTGGGCGGGAATGCTTCGGACTCCCCTATTCCGACACCCCGCACGTTAGAATTCTACGCAAAACGTCCGTGTGAAAAAATCATCGGCGAGTGCGCGAAAATCGTCGCGGACGAACTGTTTGCGGAAGAATTTTAAGAGAAACAGCCATGAAAAAGTTCCACGGAAAGATTGCTTTTGCGGTCGCGGCATTATTACTTGTTACGCTGTGTACCCCGCTCGTGTGTGCGGCGTTTGAACCGGCAAGCGCATTTTGCGTTGACGTACGCACTGAGAAAACGCCGGAGGGAACGGCTTTTCTCGATTTGCTGTTACCTTTGGACGAAGACGACGAATGCTTTGTTCCGTTCTGCAAAGAGAACGGAGAAAAAGCGGGGATCGGAGAGGACGCCGAGATCGTACGCTATCGGGAAGACGGCTACGTGAGCTATACTTTTCATTACAAGGACGCTTTCGCCGAGTCCGTGCCGGAATCTTTCATTGATTTTTTCGTCGAGTCGGAAGTTTATGATGCGAACAAAGAGTTGTTTGCTCCTTTGGAGCAGTACGAAGGCCTCTTCCACCTGGAGTCGCACTATGCTTTGAATCTGCCGTTCGGGAGCGATCTGGAGAAGGACGTCCGGGCTCTCTTTGCGGTCATAAAGAAACCTATGCCGGACTTCGGAGAGGTTCGGTTTTGTAAATGGGGCGAAAAACAGTTTGAAGAAATACGAGGAAAATGTGCCGATGTAAAAATGGCATACCTCGACAAAGACGGCAACGTGCTTGCTGTTACGAACGCCGTTAAGATCCGCAAAAACGTGATTTTGCGAGGCGATGTCCTGATTATGTCGCTGTCCGGAAACGTCCTTCATTCAGACGTGCGGGCGTCTCCGTGGGAGTATCTCTCCATCATTGTGCATTATCTTCTTGCACTCTCTGCGCTTACCGTGATCTCGCTCGTCGTTACGGCTATTGTCATCCTGATCGACATGCGAAAGAAAAAAAGAAAGACATAAAATAACAGCAAAATGAAAATACCCATCGGAGAGAGAACAACTCTTTTCGATGGGTATCTT
>JAGHTH010000186.1 GCA_018065365.1 Candidatus Coliplasma caballi | reverse complement strand
AGAGTGCGCAGAGCGCGGCTTCGGGAGAAAATCGTCCAATCTGCCAAGGGTGTGCAGAACAATCGGGAAAAGCGCGAACTTGTGAGCGGTTTTCCGAGCGCATCGCGGTTTCACTGTCTGATTGAACTTATTTTTGCGCCAACCTTGATTTACAACCGACCGGAGACTGCGTCAGGGAGATGCAGACCACCCGATCCGATCCGAAGCAATATATCAATATTGCGAGAGTGAGGATTGTTCAAAGCAAACCGCTTTAGCGTTATAAAGAGGAAAGCGTAGGTTTTTTGCCTACGCTTTCATAATATCTTTTTCTAAAAAATATTCGGTTTGCGTTCTGCGCTCTCTGACACAGTCGATCACTCAATCAATGCAGGCGTTTTGAGCACGCAGCGTCTCCTGCAACTTCGGAACGTCGATTTCTCTGACGTTCTTCCCGTCCGAAGCAGCGATCGCGGCAGCGCAACCTGCGGCATGACCGAGCGTACAGCAGATCGCCATAATGCGAATCGACGCCTGCGCCTCGTGCGTCGTGGAAATGCAGCGGCCGGCGACCAGCAGGTTCTCTGCATCCTTGGGGATCAAAGAACGGTACGGAATGGTGTAATATTTTCCCTGCTCGAAGAAATAATGGGAGGTGCCGGAGCCCTCGGGGTTGTGGATGTCGATGTCGTAGTTTCCGCAAGCGATACGGTCCTCGAATTTCGTGCAGGCGACCAGTTCTTCACCGGTCAGGATATGTTCACCGTCGATCATACGCGATTCACGCACACCGGTCTGGATCGCGGAAGAAATGATCTTGCAGTTCTGGAAACCAGGAACGTGATCT
This sequence comes from Candidatus Coliplasma caballi, assembly GCA_018065365.1. Lineage (GTDB taxonomy): Bacteria > Bacillota > Clostridia > Oscillospirales > CAG-382 > Coliplasma > Coliplasma caballi. The sequence goes on along the minus strand of JAGHTH010000186.1, from coordinate 6,678 downwards.
TTCAAGAACGTCCAGAGTTCAACGATCTGCTCTCTCGATTCGATATCCGCTTCGGTAACTTCCCAGCAATCGACGGGGTTCTTTTTCACGACGCGGGTCGCGTTCAGACGCACGATCGAATCGGAGGTCGTTTTGAACACCATGATGCTGTCCATCGGGTTTTTGATATACCCTTTTGCCTGTTCGGCTCTCCAAAGCGGAACGATGCGGGGCTCGATCTCGGGGAACACGTCGGGATCGACGTCGCCGATCAAAAAGTTCAGCGTCATCGGCTGGCAGAGGTGGTCTCCGTCTCTGCCGAGACGGCAAGGGAAGCCGGCGTCAAAGGCAACGTCCGCGTCGCCGGTACAGTCGATAAAGTAATTTGCGCGCAGTTCCACAAGTCCCGATTTGTTGGCAACCGTTACGGAAACGATTTTGTTGCCCTCGCGTTTTGCGGAAACGAATTGGCTGTTGAACAGCAGCGACACGCCCGCTTCTTTCATTTTCCGATCGAGGATGATCTTGAGCCACTCCGGATTGAAGCGATTGTTGATCATGGCGTTCTCTTTGCGCATCGCGCCGACCAATTCCTCAAAAATACCGCGGGACAGATACTTGAGGTCTCCGTTCTGCATTCTCGTGTAGTAATACATAAAAGGGTTGACGCCCATAGTCGCCGGAGCGCCACCGAGTGCGTTGATCCGTTCGACCAGCAAAGTCTTCGCGCCGCCTCTCGCGGACGCCAACGCAGCCGCGCAGCCGGCAAAGCCGCCGCCGATTACGATTACATCAAAGTCGTTCTGTTTCATAAAAACCTCCGCTTCATTCCCTTTGTTCTTTTTCAACAAGATTATACTACTTTCCTTTGAAAAATGCAACATTTTTTCTTGAAAAAAAGCAATATTTTTTCTTGACTTTCCGCAGAAAAATGATATAATAAAAGCATCCTGACGGAATTTGTCGAAAACAGGAAAAAAGGATGGTATTTTCTGCCATGGTGGAAAACGAACTCGAAAAAGACGTTGCATACGTTTTGTTTACCGAAGAACAAATCAAGGCGCGCGTCAAAGAGATCGCCGATCAGATCAACGAGGAGTACGCCGGGAAGTATCCGCTGATCCTCGGAATCCTGAAGGGTGTCTATCCTTTCTACGCCGACCTGATGCGCGGGCTCATCATCCACGCGGAAACCGATTTTCTGATCGCGTCTTCCTACGGGAACGGTACCGTCTCTACGGGCGTGCTGAAAATCAAGAAAGACACCGAGATCGATCTGAAAGGCCGCCACGTCATCATCGTGGAAGACATCATCGATTCCGGCAACACGCTGTACCTTTTGAAGAACGAGCTGCTCAAGCGCGAGCCGGCTTCCCTCAAGATCGCGACGCTGCTCAACAAGACCGCGCGCAGAGAACGCCCGATCGACGGCGATTTTATCGGGTTTGAGTGCTGCGACGAATTCGTGGTCGGGTACGGGCTTGATTACGCCGAGAAATACCGCAATCTTCCTTACGTCGGCGTATTGAAAGAAAAGGTTTACAAACTGAATTGAATTTCGGGCGCGCTTTTCCGGAAAGCGCGTCTTTTTTTTGCAAAAAAGCGAAGAAAGCGGTTGCTTTTTCGCAAAAAATCGTTTATAATAAGATAGAGAATTTTGACGAGAAATAACGAGGACCACATTTTATGGACGTTTTTGACTGTCTGACCATGCTCGGCGGACTCTGTATGTTCCTGCTCGGCATGAATCTGATGAGCACCAATCTCGAACAGTGCGCGGGCAAGCGCATGAGTTCCCTGCTCCTCAAATTTACCGGAAAGCCGATCTACGGGTTTTTGCTCGGATTGATCTTTACCGTTGTCATTCAATCTTCCTCCGCGACGACCGCGATGGTGGTCGGTTTTGTCAGCGCGGGTATGATGACGCTGCAGCAATCGGTCGGTGTGATCCTCGGCGCCAACCTCGGTACCACGATCACGGCATGGATGATCTCGCTGACGGGGCTGCAATCGGACGTTTTTTGGATCCGGATGCTCAAACCGACCTCGTTTTCTCCCCTGCTCGCGCTCGTTGGTATCATTCTCGTCATTTTCAGCAAAAACCAACGCAAAAAAGAGATCGGCATGGTGTTCCTCGGATTTGCGGTGCTGATGTTCGGCATCGAAACGATGTCCGGCGCCGTTTCCGGTCTCAAGGAGTCGCCCGAGTTCCGTGATCTACTGACCGCTTTTTCTTCTCCGATCGCCGGCGTTCTCGTCGGTACGGCAGTTACGGCGATCATTCAGTCCTCCTCCGCGTCCGTCGGTATTTTACAGGCGCTCTGCTCGACCGGGATCATTACCTACAAGCTCGCCATTCCGATCATCCTCGGCATGAACTTCGGTGCCTGCGTAACGGCGCTGATCGCCTCGCTCGGCACTTCCAAAGACGCCAAGCGCACGGCAATGGTGCATTTGCTGTTCAATCTGATCGGCAAAACGCTGGTCGTCGTGCTGTTCTACGTGATCAATTTGTTCGTATCGTTCCCGTTTATGAGCGAAAGCATGAGTTCCGTGGACGTCGCGATGGTCCACACGCTGCTCAATCTGATCGCAGCCGTTCTCGTCCTGCCTTTCAACAATGTGTTGGTGCGAATGACGAAGCTGTTCGTCCGTTCCTCCGACGAGAAGAACGAGTTCCGCTCGCTTGACGATCACTTGCTTTCCACGCCTGCCGTCGCGCTGAACAACTGCGAAACTGCCGTACAGGAAATGGCAATGTTCTCGATCAACGCCATGGAAGACGCGCTCATGATGTTAAGACAGTATGAGCCGAATATCGCAAAGTCGATCCGCGACAAAGAAGAACTCGTGGACCGTTACGAAGACCGCACGGGATCTTACCTCATCAAGATTTCCGCGCAGCAGCTCTCCGAGATGGGAAGTTCGGAAGCCGCGAAGCTGCTCCGACTGATCGGCGATTTTGAGCGTATTTCCGACCACGCGGTCAACCTGGTGGAATCCGCGGAAGAAATGTTGGAGAAGAAGTTCCGCTTTACGCCCGAAGCAGAGCAGGAACTTGCGATCATGGAGAAGGCGGTCAGCGAGATCCTCGATCTCGCGCTCAAAGCGTTCCGCGACAACGACGCCAAAGCCGCGGCGGCGGTCGAGCCGCTCGAACAGGTGGTTGACAATCTGCGCAGACAGATCCGTCTGAACCACACCCTGCGGCTGCAGCAGAGCAAATGTACGCTCGAGCACGGTTTCATTCTGTCCGACATTCTGACCAACCTCGAACGTGTGTCCGATCACTGTTCCAACGTCGCCGGCTGCGTTCTGGAAACCATGCACGAGGAAATGGATATGCACCGTTATCTGTCCGGCATCCGTTCCGACAACGAAGATTTCTCCAGAATGTACCGCGATTACACGGCAAAATATTCCATTCCGGAGCAAAAAGCATAAAGGAAAGGCGGGGTTTTTACGGAAGAAGAAAAAAGAATCATTGCGTCAAATATCACGTTTCTCCGTCAGCGCTCCGGGATGACGCAGCTTGAACTCGCGGAAAAACTCAACTATTCCGACAAGGCGATTTCCAAATGGGAACGCGCCGAGTCGCTTCCCGACGTGCTCGTGCTGATCGAAATGGCAAAGTTGTTCGGCGTTTCGCTGGACGACCTCGTAAACGGGACGCACGATCCCGCCGCGGAAGAATTGCCCGCCGCGCCGCGTCATCGCAAGGCGCCGATCCTCGGAATGAGTATTCTGCTCGTGTGGCTGTTGGCGGTCATCGCGTTTTCGTTTTTGCTCGCCGGGCCGCACGGAAGCGTTTCGTGGCTCGCGTTCGTCTATGCGCTGCCGGTGTCCACAATCGTGTGGCTGGTCCTGAACAGCGTGTGGTTCAACCGCCGGCGGAACTATCTGATCGTTTCGCTGCTCCTTTGGGCAACGCTGACGGCGGTTTTCCTGACGCTGCTGACCAACGGCATCCTGTTCTGGCAGGTGTTCCTGTTCGGAATTCCCGGGCAGGCGATCATTTGGTTGTGGTCGAGGATCAAGAAGAAATAAGAAAAAGGCAACTTCCGATCGTCAGAAGTTGCCCTTTGTTTTTGCGTTTTCAAACGGCAGGCGTTTCCTCGGGGAGTTTACAGACGTCCACCCATTCTTGATAACCGGAATAGGTTTCGAGTTCTGCGATCGTCAGCTCGATCGCGCTGTTGGAGCTTCCGCAGGCGGGAAACACCGTTTCAAAACGTTTCAGCGACACGTCCAGATAGGTCTCCACGCCCTCGTTGACGGCAAACGGGCAGACACCGCCGACGGCGTGTCCGATCAGTTCCTCCGCTTCCTCGAACGCGAGCATTTTCGCTTTCGTTCCGAAGCGGGCTTTGTATTTTGCGTTGTCGATCTTGGCGTCGCCTGCGGCTACGACCAATACGACCTTTTCGCCGACGTGGAAAGACAACGTTTTCGCGATGCGGTTTTCCGCGCAGCCGAGCGCCTGCGCCGCGAGTGCAACCGTTGCGCTGGAGGTTTCAAATTCGCGGATACGATCCGCCAACCCGAACTTTGCGAAAAACGCTTTGACCTTTTCGATCGCCATGGTGCATTCTCCTTTACGCCCTTACAGCCGTTCGATTTTCTTTAGGGATTCGTTGCCGCCGAGCAGCACGAGAACGTCGCCCTCGGCAAACGCGTCGTTCGCGCCGGGCGAAACCGTAATGCCGCTGCCGCGTTTGAACGCGATGATGTTGAGCCCGTATTTTGCGCGGATATTCAGTTCGAGGATGGTCTTTCCCACCCACGACGCAGGGACTTTCCGTTCCACGATCGCGTAATCGGCGGAAAGTTCGATGTATTCCATGAAATTCTGCGCGGTCAGATTGTGCGCGAGTTTGTCTGCGACGGCGCGCTCCGGAATGATCACTTCGTCGGCGCCGAGCTTTTCGAGAATTTCGCGGTGGGTTTCGTCGTGCGCTTTGCAGATGATGTGCGGAACGCCGATCGTTTTGAGGTTCATGGTTACGAGCACGGACGAAGCGAGGTCGGACGCGATCGAAACGATCGCACAATCGACGTTCTGCACGCCCAAACTCATCAGCACTTCTTTGTTCGAGGCGTCCGCCATTGCCGCGCGAGTGGCGTGGTCGGCAAGCGCCTGCACATATTCTTCGCGCCGGTCGATGATCAGAACGTCCTTTCCCTGCTCATACAGCCGCGAAGCGAGCTGGCTGCCGAACCGTCCGAGTCCGATGACCGCAAATGAATTGAATTTGTCTTTCGTTTCCATAAGAGAAACCGTCCTTTCAACCGATCAGAAGATTGGTATGCGCGTATTGGTATTGATTGTTCGCCGGCTTTTCCCGTAAAAAGCCCAAACTGATCGTCAGCACACCGACGCGCCCGAAATACATATAAAGAATTAAGAGAAGTTTGGCGGGGACGCTTAACGTCGGCGTAATTCCCGTCGTCAGACCGACCGTCGCGATCGCGGAAGTCGTTTCATACAGCGCGTCCGAGAACGAAATGCCCGGCGTCGTCGCGCAGAGCACCACCGCGCCCGCAAACAGCAGACCAACCATGATCCCGAAAATCGTGATCGCGTCCAGCACGTACTTGTCCGGGATCGTGCGGTGCGAAACGCTTACGGTTTTCTTCCCTCTCGCGCGGGAGAGCAGGAACAGCACCAGCACCACGAACGTAACGGTTTTGAGGCCGCCCGCCGTCGATCCGGAGGAGCCGCCGATCAACATGAAGAAGATCGAAACGCCTTTGCCCGCTTCGGTCAGACCGCCCTGGTCGATCCCGGCAAATCCCGCCGTGCGCAGCGTCGCGGATTGGAAGAACGCGGCGTTGATCTTTTCGGGAACGTTCATCGTCCCGAGCGTTGCCGGGTTGTCCCATTCCGTTATGAGCGTAAGCACCGTTCCGGCAAGCAGCAGCGCCGCCGTGGTTCCGAGGACGAGTTTGGTATAGACGCTCCATTTTTTCGGCGAGCGGACACGGATCAGTTCGTCCCAGACGAGAAACCCGATGCCGCCGAGGATGATCAGTAACGCGAGCGTGATGCAGACGAACGGATCTTTTCCGTAAGGAATCAAGCTCTGCCCGGGCGTTTCAAACCCGAGAATATCGAAGCCGGCGTTGCAGAACGCGGAAATCGAATGGAATACGCCGAGTTTGAGCGACGTTACGAAATCGTAGGAAAACAGGAAGCGGACGGTCAGCAGCATCGCGCCTGCCGCTTCGGTCAAAAGACCGCAGAACAGCATCCGTTTCTGGATCCGCATCAGGTCGCCCATGTCGTCCACGCCGATCGACTGCGCAATCATCATCTGCTGGCGCATCCCGGCTTTCTTTTTGAGCACGAAGATGAAGAACGATGCCGCGGACATAAAACCAAGCCCGCCGGTTTCGATGAGAGCGAGCAAAACCGCCTGCCCGAAACCGCTCCATTGCACCCAGGTATCCTGCACGATCAACCCCGTAACGCAGGTTGAAGAAGTTGCGGTAAAGAGCGCGGTCAGCAGCCCGCAGGAGCGCCCGTCACGCGAAGCGACCGGGAGCATCAGCAACGCCGTTCCCACGAGAACGATCGCCGCAAAGCCAAGCGCGAGTTTCTTTCCCTCGCTCATTGATTGGATCCGTTTGCGCAACCCGATCCCTCCTTTTTTCGTTTCAAACAGCCACAGTATAGCACGATTTGGTGAATTTGTCAAG
>JAGHTH010000198.1 GCA_018065365.1 Candidatus Coliplasma caballi | reverse complement strand
GGGGCCGGGGGATCGGCCGATTTCGTATCGTCGGCGTATTGATATACGGTAGAGACGAAATCGACCGAAGACAATAAGAGCGAGGATTTTACTCCTCGCTCCTATGTTTTGCAATTTTTGACTGATTAAGAACAGCATTTTCATTTCTGAAAAACTGTTTTTATTATCTTCTTGTCGTTCCCCCGGTCAAAAAATCCCTAAGACGTACGCCCTTCGCACCGACGCTTTTCAAAACAAATTACTTACTGCTTTCTTCGATTTTCGTTTCGGCGATCACGATCGAAAGGTCGCCCGCGCCGTTGCGCGTCAGAATGACGAGCCGATCGCCCGCAGAGGCGATGTACGGCGCTTTCTCTGAGAACGAAAGCCCGGAGGACTTCATATACGCCGCAAGCGCGTCCGCGCTCACGTCCTCATAGAACAGCCGCACCACGCCGTCGTCCGTCGATCCGCCGCGAAACGTTCCCGTGGGGAACTGCGGAACGCCCTCGGTCAACTCGATCTCGGGCCACTCGAGAAGCGGCTCCTTGCTTTCTTCCGCCGCGGGCTTCCCGCGGGAAGAAACCAGCACGATGATGACCACGATCGCCGCAAGCAGCAGCGCGAAAACCCCTGCGAACAGGACGGCTCCCCACTTTTTCCAATGCTCGAAATTATCAAACAGCTTCTCGATCGGATGCTCAACCGTTTTTTGATTCCTCATAGATCAATCAAAACCGTTCTTTGCGGTACTTGACGATGAACAGAGCCGTCGCGCCGATGACCGCGATCGCGATCACGATCAGAGAAACGATCAAACCGACGTTGGCAGGCGAGCCGTTCTCGTCGTCAGACTCGGAATTCAGCACCGCGACGCCGTCGCTGACGGTGTAATCGCTTGCCGCCGGGATAAAGCTGACCGAAATGCTGTGGTCTGCGGTAACACCCGTAAAGGTGTAGGTAAAGAGCGTCTGGGTAGCCGCGGAAGCGACGGGCGTGCCGTCCACATAGACCGCGCTGATGATATAACCCGTGTCCGCGCTGATGTGGAACGCCATTTCGCCGTCCTTATTCACGGTGTTCTCGCCGCTCGGGCTGATGATACCGCCGACGCCCTGTACGGACGCGCGGATCGTGTAGGAAGACGCGGGCTGAATGCAGGCGATCAGAATGTTCGAGTTCGCAAACGGCATTCTGGAAGTCCAGCCGTCCTCGCCGACCTTTCCGGTCTGCGCCGAGGGGACCAAACTCGTCTTGCTCTGTCCGTCCTTGACCGTGGTCTGCTTGGAATACTGGATCACGGTGTTGCCCTTGTAGCTGATGCCCTTGTCGAGCATATTGTAAGAAACCAGCGTGCCGTCGGGCAGGGTGGGCAGGCCGTTCACTTCATACAGATTGAAAATCGCGTCCGCGGACTGCGCCAGAAACGCGCCCGAAATGTTGCTGTACTGCGAACTGTTGGCGTTCATGGCAACGGTCAGCTTGACCGGATCGCTCGCCACACCGGAAACCTGCGCGCCGCACGGAATGTACCACGCGATGTAATCGGTTTTGAGCAGGACGTACTGTCCGTTTGCCTGCGAGAGCGTGTTGATCTTGTCGAACACCGACTTGCCGATCGACGTTTTGCCTTCCAGCGAAAGCGTGATCACGCCGTCTGCGTCGGCAGTCCAGTTCAGGTCGCTCGCTTCCACGGTCGTACTGACCACCGTGGACTGTTTGAAACTGACCGTTACGGTCGTATCCGCCGCGATGTTGGAAATCACGTAGGTGCGGTTGTTGAGGTTGCGCACCTGTCCGCCGACCGTAAACGAATCGATCTCGTATCCCTCGGAGGGAATGACGCTGATCGTCAGAGATCCGCCCGCACCGACCGAAATGGTCTTGGAAGATCCCTGCGTGATCTCAAAGCCGCCCGCCGAAACGTAGCCGCCGAAGTTGGTGCAGGAGATCCGCACGTTGTAATTGCCGGGCGACTCCTGTTCGGGCGCAAAGACGACCGAAACGGTGGTCTCCGCGTCCACGTTCAGCACCATCTGGTTGACAAGGGAATGATCCTTGCCGTCCAGAACGATCGAACTGATGCGGTAGCCGTACGCTGCCGCGAGTTTCACGGTAACCTGGCGCGAAACACCCGGATCGGGCAGATACACGTTCTGCTTCATCGAGCCGGAACTGCCGTTCGCGATCACGGTGTCATCGACCGTTACGGTACCGGGACCGGTAATGGTAACGCGGAACGGAATGCCTTCCGGCTCCTCGGAACTGTCGTCCGAAGTCTCTCCGCTGACGTCGCTCGTATCGGAACTGTCGTCGCTCGTGTCGGAGCTGTCATCGCTCGTTCCCGAAGTCTCGCCGCTTTCGTCGGAAGACTCGGTGGGCTCGCTCGTAACCTCTCCCGTGTAGGTCGCCGTTACTTCGAGCGCCATGCGATCGCCCACGGTTTCAAATTCATAGGTATCGCCGGGCTTGTTGCAGCGTGCGCCGTTCACAACGAGCTTGACCAATTCCCAATCCGTGTTCATTTCGTATCGGAAACTGAAGGTCGAGCCCTCCGGCACTTCGATCCTGTCGGCAGGCGTTTCGCTGCCGTTAAAATATACCTTTACGGCTTCCTTATTGCCGGACACCACGATCACGCAGGTTTTCCCGGGCGCTTCGGTGGTTTCTTCCGAAGTTTCCCCACTGCTTTCCGTCGGCTCCGTCGTTTCTTCCGGCTCTGCAAACGCCGCGATCGACAGCACCGAAACGATGCACAGCGTGATCAGCAGCGCGAGAATGATTTTTGACTTTCTCATTCAAATTCCTCCGAAGTATGCGTTTTGGCCGAAACGGGAAACACTTTCCCATTCGACCATTTTTCATTATACCATATTTTTTGCTTTTTTCAATAGCCCATTTAGAAATAATTTATGAATTTACGGCAGGCGCTTCGGGATCAGATAGAAAACGGTGTCCCACGCCGGCACGCATCTTTTTTTGCGAAAGAACAGTTCCGAGCGGTAGTTCAGCAGTTCGAGCAGCAGCGGCAGTTCGGTCAGATCCTCCGCCCTGTGATACGCCGAAACGCAGATCGCGGGCGCGCGGCTCGTGATCAGGTTTGCCCCGCCGCGCAGCACTTCCTTGTCCTGTCCCTCCGCGTCGATCTTGATGCTGCAAACGTTCATCCCGTCCGACGACACGAACGGAAACCCGCAAACCCCGTCGAGCGTAACGACGGGAACTTCTCCCGCACCGCTTTCGAGGTGGCTTCCCCTGCCCTTGTCGCCCGAAAACGCGCCCGATCCCGCTTTGTCCGAAACGGCGCACCGCATCGGCTCGACCGGCAGCCCCGCTGTCCTGCGGCACAGTTTCCGGAACGTGTTTTCATCCGGCTCAAACGCCAGAATTTTTTCGACGCTCGGATTGTTTTTCAGAGTTTCCACCGCCGTATCGCCGTCGAACGCGCCCACGTCAAGATGTACCCCGCGCCGCTCGTAATACGCCCGCGGCGGCGTTTCCTCCGCTTTCGCGTCGCCCGTAAACAAAAACGCCGGCTCTCCCGAAACCGAATACGCAAGCACCGCGCGGTACAACGCTTTCGACAGTTCGTCCGAAAGTTTTGCGTGCACCCGCTCGATCTCGTCGGAATGCGCCCGCACGAACGCGCGGTCGATCCGCGCGCTGCCGTAAACCGAAACGGCGGGCGCGATCCACAAATGGTTTTTGAACTTCTCCGCGACGGCACCGCACTCGTCCGGCTCCAGCCCGAAGCATTGCACGGCGGCGATCACGCCCTCCTCTTTCTCGACCTCGCCGAGCGAGCGGACGCGATA
>JAGHTH010000090.1 GCA_018065365.1 Candidatus Coliplasma caballi | reverse complement strand
CTTCCGTTTCGTCCAGAACGCCGCCGAACGCCGTGTTCGCCGAGATCACGCATTTGCGTAAGATGTCAAGCCCGTCGATGTCCGCGGAGGGATCCGCCTCGGCGTAGCCCGCTTTCTGCGCGAGCGACAGGCATTCGTCAAACGAAAGTCCTTCGTCCGTCATGCGACCGAGCATATAGTTGGTCGTTCCGTTCATGATGCCGCGCACCTCGTCGATCGGCTCGACCGTCGCCGCGATCGAAAGGTTGGGCAGCCACGGGATCGCGCCGCCGCAGGACGCGCTGTAAAGCAGCGAAACGCCGTTCTCACGCGCGAGCGCGTTGAGTTCTCCGAAATGCCGCGAAATGACGAGTTTGTTCGCCGTAACGACGTTTTTCCCCGCCTTTAAGCACGCCGAAATGAATTCGTAAGCGGGAGAATGACCGCCGATCAGCTCGACGACGGTTTGGATCTCCGCGTCCGCCGTGATCTCCGAAATGTCTTTCGTAACTTTTTCCGGGATCGGCAGTTCCCGCAGATCCATCACGGTTTTGATGCATAAGGACGGCTGCTTTTTGCAGAGTTCGTACACACTTCTGCCGACTGTCCCAAAACCCAAAAGCGCAATCTTCATATTCGTTCCTCCGTCTTTCTTTCTGACAAAAAGTACCTGAAAACCCGCTTTTTGACTACCTTACCTAAATGATACACAAAAAACGGGGGCAAAATTCTGCAAACTTGTCTCTTGCAATCGAGCAAGAATGAGTATATCATAATAAGAGGAAAAATGCAAGTATAAAATGAAAGAAATTCATTTCACGTCAATTCCGGAAAGGGACGGTGCAAGCCATGTTAGTCGATACGAGAGATTTTACCCGACGGGAAACCGTGTCGGGCGCGATCTTACGGGGGATCGCTCCGGACGGGGGACTGTACCTGCCCGTCGATTTTTCGGAAAAGCAGATCGAATTGTCGTCCATGCTCGGACTTTCCTATCCCGAAACGGCAAAAAAAGTGCTGGCGTCGTTGTTGGAAGATTTTACGGAACAAGAGATCTCGGATTGCGTGGACGCCGCCTACACCCGTTTTGACGACGAACGCATCGCGCCGCTCGTCAAGGTAGGGGATCATTACGTGCTGGAACTGTTCCACGGGCCGACCAAGGCGTTCAAGGATTTCGCCCTGCAACTACTCCCGCATCTGATCACGACCGCCAAGCGTAAGAACGGCAAAACCGAAAACCTGCTCATTCTGACGGCAACCAGCGGCGACACGGGAAAGGCCGCGCTGGAGGGCTTCCGGGACGTTCCCGGGACCGGCGTGATCGTGTTCTACCCCGAAGACGGCGTTTCCGCCGTGCAGAAAGCGCAGATGGTTACGCAGGAGGGGAGCAACGTCCGCGTGTGGGCGATCAAAGGCAATTTCGACGACGCGCAGACGGGCGTCAAAACGTAATTTGCGGACGAAGAACTCGTTTCCGAACTGAAAGCGCGCGGCTACGTCTTTTCCTCGGCAAATTCGATCAATTTCGGGCGGCTTGCTCCGCAGGTCGCGTACTATTTCCACGCCTACGCCACGTTGGCGGAAGCCGGTGCGCTGCGTGTCGGGGATCCCGTCGATTTCACGGTGCCGACGGGCAATTTCGGCGACATTCTGGCGGGGTACCTCGCGTTTCGTATGGGGCTTCCGATCCGACGGCTGTTCTGTGCGTCCAACGGGAACAACGTCTTGACCGACTTTCTGACGACCGGGACCTACGACCGCAGACGGACGTTTTACAAAACGGCGTCGCCCTCGATGGACATTCTCGTGTCCAGCAATTTAGAGCGGCTGTTCCCGCTGATGAACGCTTCCGACAAAGAGACCGCCGGCTACCTGCGCTTACTTTCCGAGAACGGCTTCTACACCGTTTCGGACGAACTGAAACGCAAAATATCCGAGAAATTCGGCGCGGGATTCGCGGACGACGAAAAGACGTTTGCGACGATCAAACGCGTCTTTGAAAAAGAACGTTATCTGATGGACACTCACACCGCCGTGGCGTACGCCGTCGCGGAAGAAAACGACCACGCGGGCGTTCCGTCCGTGGTGCTTTCCACCGCCTCGCCTTACAAATTTTCTTCCGCGATCCAACCGCTGTTCCGGGAAAAAGCGGCGGACGAATGGGCGGGCATGGAATCGCTCCGCGAAGCGACCGGTGTTCCGATCCCGAAAGAACTTGCGGGATTACGCGATAAGAAGGTGCTGCACACCGCGTCGGTGGGCAGGGAAGAAATGAAAGCGTTCGTGCTTTCGGTACTGTAAAGAACGTTCAAACGAAAGGAAAGGTACTCAATATGGTTACGGTCAGAGTTCCCGCGACCTCCGCGAATATGGGGCCGGGGTTTGATTCCATGGGCATCGCGCTCGGAATGTACTGCACCGTCTCGCTGGAAGAAGCGGATGATCTGGAAATCACGGGCTGCCCGTCCTGCTACGCGACCGAGCATAACCTTTGCTACCGGGCGTACGTCGCCGCGACGGAAGCCATGGGCATTTCCGTTACGGGCGCACATATCCGGATCGACAGCGAGATCCCCGTCGCGAGAGGGCTCGGAAGCAGCGCCGCGCTGCTGACCGCCGGCGTATTCGCCGCGAACGCGCTGCACGGAAACCGGCTTTCCTACCCCGAAATGCTGGAGTTGCTCAACCGTCTGGAAGGGCATCCCGACAACCTTGCGCCCCCTTTGTACGGCGGCATGACCGCCGGCTTCACGGAAGACGGAAAAGCGTTCGTGGAGAACTACTCCGTGTCGGACGCGCTGCGTTTTACGGTCGTGATCCCCGACTATCGCATTTCGACCGCGCAGGCAAGGAAACTGCTCCCGCGGACCGTCGCGTTTTCGGACGCGGTTTATAACCTGTCCCGCGCCGCCGTGCTTTGCAAAGCGATCGAACGCGGCAACGCGGAAACGATCCGCCGCGCGTGGAACGACAAACTGCATCAGCCCTACCGCAAAGCGCTGATCCCGCAATACGACGAGATCGGAAAGGTCGCGTTTGACGCCGGCGCCTGCGCGTTCTGCATCAGCGGCTCCGGCTCGACGATGCTTGCCGTTTCCGAGGAAGAAACGACTTTCGAGGCGTTAAACCGTTTCGTTTCGGCGCGATACCCCGATTGGACCGTGCGGACGCTTCCCGTGGATCCCGCGGGCGCGTGCATTCTCTGAACGAAGGGGGCTGCCGTATGAACGGACAACGCGAAACGGAAGAACGTCGGAAAGATCTGCTGCCGCTGACGATTCTGCTCGCTTTTCTGCTGTGTGTCGCCATTCTCGTCATTGTCTTTTTGCTGGTCGGGAAAGGAGATCCCGGCACGGAATCGGAGCCGACCGTGTCGGCGGAAAAACTCACGGAAAGCATCGACGTTCCGGGATATGACACGCTGCACCTCAAAGCCGGAGAAACGAAACAGGAATTCGGGATCGAAAACCCGCCGCAGAACTTCTGCTATTTCAAAATCTCTCTGGTGTTGGAAGACGGGACGGTGCTTTGGACTTCCGAGCCGGTCGAGCCGGGGAAGACTTCCGGGCAGATCGTGTTGAACAGAGCGTTGGAAAAGGGAACGTACCGCGGTGCGATGCTGCGTTTTGCGTGCTTTTCCGACGCGGCGTGTGAAAACGCGCTGAATTCCGCACAGACGATATTGACTTTAGTCGTGGAATAAGGAAAACAACGAAAAACGACAGGGTGAAAGGGCGTGCGTCTTAGGGATTTTTTGACCGGGGGAACGACAAGAAGATAATAAAAACAGTTTTTCAGAAATGAAAATGCTGTTCTTATTCAGTCAAAAATTGCAAAACATAAGAGCGAGGAGTAAAATCCTCGCTCTTATTGTCTTCGGTCGATTTCGTCTCTACCGTATATCAATACGCCGACGATACGAAATCGGCCGATCCCCCGGCCCC
>JAGHTH010000134.1 GCA_018065365.1 Candidatus Coliplasma caballi | reverse complement strand
CACGGGACCGCCGTTACGGGCATCATCGCGGCGACCGCCGGCAACGGTGTCGGGACCGCGGGCGTGGCTTACGGCGTCAGAATTCTGCCCGTTCGCATCGCGGCGGGCTCTGTCAACATCTATTCTTCCGACCTGGTCGGCGGTCTGCGCTTTGCCGCGGACGCCGGGGCGGATATCATCAACCTTTCGTTCGGCGGCTATACGTTTTCCGCCGCCGAGGACGACGCGATCCGTTACGCGCGTTCGAAGGGCTGCATTCTGGTCGCTTCCGCCGGAAACGGCGGGCAGACCGACCGCGGTTCCGAGCCCTGCTATCCCGCCGCGTACGACGGCGTGATTTCGGTCGGCTCCTGCGACGCGGAAGGAAACCGCAGCTCGTTTTCCCAGCGTTCCGCGTCGGTGGACATTCTGATGCCGGGCGAGAATATTCTTTTGCTCGGAACGGAAGACGGCAAGAGCGTGTATCTGCACGACAACGGTACGAGTTATTCCGCGGCGTTCTTTTCGGGACTTGCCGCGCTCGCGCTTTCCGCGCTGGATGAAAACGTCCGTTTCGGCGGCGACGAAATGGAAGCGCTGGTCAACGGGCTTGACGAGTGGGCGATCTCCGACGGCTGGGGTGCCGTGGACGGAATGCGTCTGCTGCGCGACGTAAATCTGCCGCAGATCACCGGCGTTCGCAACCGTTCGACCTATATCGGCAAAGTAACGATCGGTTTCAACCGCGGTACCGCGACGCTGGACGGCGAGGAATTTGCAGACGGCGAAACGGTCTATCAGAACGGTATGCACCGTTTGGTCGTTTCGGACGCGGCGGGAAGCCGCGTGGTCGAGTTCCGGTTAAGCTACGTCCCGGCGTCTTACGAGAAGCGGCTTGCGGACGGCGCTCCGGCGTTCTTCTATTCGGGCGGCACCGCGACGCTGGACGGTCTGCCTTACCAAAACGGGACGCCCGTTACGGCGGCGGGACGCCACGCGTTCGTGCTGACCGATCCGTACGGCGAAAAGACGACGGAATACTTTACGTACGATCCCGCGCTGCCCTTTGCGGTAGGGGTGGAAGACGGGGGAATCTATACCGAGCCGGTGCGCATCCGTGTTTCCGCGGGCGGCGAAGTTCTGTCAGACGGTGCTTCGGCGGGCAGGGATCTGATCGTGAACACCGACGGAACGCATACGCTGACGCTGAAAAACGGAGAGCGTTCCTCGGAACTGACCTTTACCGTGCAGACCGGCGCGATCGTCCGCGAGAACGAACTTTCGCGCTGCGGGCTGATTCTGGACGAAGAACACGGCTGGTATGCCGTTTACGGTGATCTTCTGGCGGGGATCCGCGCGTATTCGCTCGAAGACGGCTCGTATCTCGGCTTTCTGGACACCGGCTGCGTGCAGGGGTACGCGTTTGACGGCGACGAACTGCTGATCTTCGGCGAGTGGCAGTTCAACAAACTCGATCGCGCCTCGATCACGTCGGGGACGCCGGTCGTAACCTCTTTCCCGATCCGCTGCGACGGATTTGCCTGCGCCGGCGGAACGGTGTTCTGCCTTGCCGATGACACGCTTTACGAAGTCGGACGCGAAAACGGCGCGCTGACCGCGCGGACGTCGATGCCCGGCGATGAGATTTATTCCGACGGAGAGTCGGTCTGGGCGTACGATTCCGAAACGGATTCCTTTACGCGCTATCTGCCGGAACGGAATGAAAAAACGCATTTGGAACTGCCTTTTTCCGCGGAGGGACAAAGGAAACTGTTCTCGGACGGAATGCTGTTCTGCGGGCATCACGCCCGGAACGCCGAAACCGGACGGGCGATATTCTCTTTTGAGGGCTACGCGCTGAAAACCGACCGCGGCTTGCTTTATACCACCGAGGGCGTTTACGAGATCGCGACGGGGATCTGCGTCGGCGGGTACGGGAATACGGTATCCGGCGTTACGGTCGGGGAAACTTATACCTGCCTGTGCGGCTACGCGGGCGGGATCCGTCTGTTCCCGAACGGCGTTCCGTGCTACGCGAAAGCTTTGTATCCGCTTCCCGTCGTGCCGGAAAGAACAGACTCCTTTGCGGAATATACCCGTTTGTTCGGAGAGCCGACGGCGCTTTGCGCGGACGGGAAATCGTACCTGCTCGCGTTCGAAAAAGAACGCGTCCTGCTCCTTTGGAACGGGGAAGAATACTCCGTGGCCGAACTGCCGTTTGCGCCGGTCGGCGCGGCTTTGTCCGGGAATTCACTCTGCGCGTGGTCTTCGGAACTCGTGTGGTCGGACGGGATGACTGTCCCGACGGAGAAAGCGGTCCGCGGATGTTTCTATGCCGGCGGCGAACTTTACGTGCTGACCGATCGTCTGTCGGTCTTGCGGGGCGGAACGCTTTCCCCTACGGGTATGGAAGCGGACGCCGCCTGCGGAAAAGGCGACCTGCTTGCGACCTTGAAAAACGGACGGCTGACCGTAACGAAAGCGGGGCGTGAAACGCGCATTTCCGTTTCCGGCGGCAAACTGATGACCGACGGCGAATATCTGGTCTGCGGCAGAACGGTCTATCGCGCGGGCGGAACGCTCACGCCGGTCGGTGTGCTGCCGGGCGAGCCGCTTGCGATGTGCGGCGGGTACGCGATGACCGCTTCGGGACTCTTTTCGCTGGTTTCGCAGGAACG
This sequence comes from Candidatus Coliplasma caballi, assembly GCA_018065365.1. Classification (GTDB taxonomy): domain Bacteria; phylum Bacillota; class Clostridia; order Oscillospirales; family CAG-382; genus Coliplasma; species Coliplasma caballi. The sequence continues at coordinate 4,120 of JAGHTH010000134.1, read as the reverse complement.
AAAGAGCGAAACGTCGCTTTCTTCCGGAACGCTTGCCGCGCTCGGCGAACAATGCGGGCTTTTGCTCTGCGAGAACGGCGCGCTGACACGTTCGGACTACGACCGCACCGAAGAAACGGTCGGATACGCATGGAGTGATCCCGTTCTGCTCGGCTGCGACGAGAACGGGCTGTACGACGAGCGAACGGAGATCCGCTACGATCGCGGGATCTGTTTGCTGGACGGGAACCTCTGTCCTTCCGGGACTCCGGTGGAAATTCCCGGCAAACATACGCTGACGTTATTGATCCCCTGCGGGATCAGCTATACGAGAACATTTTCCGTGATTCCGGCGTTGGAGTCGATCTCATTCGTCAACGCGCGGTATCATCTCGCCGTCGGCGAAACGGCGTCTCTGCACATCCGCTATCTTCCGAAAGAAACGTCCGCCGTTCCGCTGCTGTTCTCGGTGGAGGGAGACTGCATCGAACTGCAGGGCGACCTGATCGTCGCGGTCGCGGAGGGCAATGCGGTCATCCGTGCCGAAACGCCCGACGGAAACCACTTTGCCGTTTGCGAAGTGGTGGTGGACGGCGACCTTTTGCGCTTTGAAAATTCGTCCGGCTATCTCGTGGACCGTACGGAGAACACGCTTTCCGGCGTCCCGTACGGAACGAACGCCGCCACGCTGTTTTCACATCTTCTGACGGTGGGAAACGTAACATCGTCCGACGAAACGCTGAAAACGGGATCGGTCATCCGATTGATCGGAGAAGACGGGGAAGAACTTGACGCTCTGACCGTTGCGGTTACGGGCGACCTGAACGGCGACGGACTGATCTCGCTCGGCGATCTGTGTCTTTTGCAGGACGCGCTGCGGCAGGACGAACTGCCGTCCGTTCTGTTTGCGCTCGCGGCGGATATGAACCGCAGCGGATCGGTAAACGACCGCGACGCGAGAGTTTTGCAGGATTGGATCCTGTTTGCCGAGGGAAAAGAAACGCGAAAATTGCCCGCGGTCAGAAAAACGGACGCCGCGTCGCTGTTCCTGCCTTCCGCTCTCTGCGAGGGAGATACGGTGTATCTGACCGTTCTGCTTACCAACTGCGCGGACGTTTCCGCCGTCAGCGGCCGCGTTCTGTATGACCGCGACGCGTTTGAATTCTTACGCAGTTCGTCTTACGGAACGGAATTACACGGGGCGGCAAAAAAGAATTGGGCGTCCTTTGTTCTGACGGGCGGGATCGGCGAAGAAAAAACGCCGGTCGTAACGCTGGAATTCCGTGTGAAAGACGGGACGGCGGGGAACGAAGCCGCGTTCTGTTTGCAGGATATCGTCGTCGTCGGCGACGGGGAATACGGCGTCGGAAAAGCGGAGCTGACCGTTCCGATCCGCAATCGCGTTTACGGCGAAACGTCGCTTTCTCTGACGGGCGCGACCGAGCCGTTCAATCCGGGCGTTCATTCTTATACGGTCTATCTGCCGTACGGAACGCCGGGACTTCTGTATGAACTCTGCTATCCCGAGGGCTGCAGCGTCGAAACGGAAAATACGCTGTTTATCGGTTCGGACGAACTGAACGCGGCATTCCGGTTCCGCTATGCCGACGGAGAAACGGAAACCTATACCGTCAAAGCGTTCCGGAGCGTCGAGCCGCCGCAGAGCAGCGATTGTTCGCTTTCGGAACTGACCGTCGAGGGCTTCCCGTTCGCGTTCGATCCGGAACGGCTGGAATATCGGATCGACGTTCCGTACGACGTTTCGTCCGTCGAACTGCATTGGACGGCGTCGGACGCGGGCGCAAAGGTGTTCTGCGGCGAGACCGAACTGCGCGCGGGAAAAGAAAATCTGATCACGGTTACCGTGATCGCCGAAGACGGTGCGCGCCGTTTTTACCGGTTGTACGTGCGCAGCGCCGCCGCTCCCGAGGAATCTTCCGAGGCGGAGTCCGGGGAGAACGGAAGTTTGCTTTGGCGGCTGATCCTGCCTTTGCTTGCGGCGATCGCCGCGGGCGGCATCTGGTGGAGCAGACGAAAAAGAAAGGACGAACAAAAGAATGGAACTGTATGATTGGCTGAAACAACTCGCGTCGTCCGCGCCCACTCCGGGCGGAGGCGGTGCCGCGGCAATGACCGGGGCGATGGCTGCCGGACTTTGCGCGATGGCGACGGCGCTGACTGTCGGAAAGAAGAAATACGAATGCTACCGCGCGGATCTGGAACGTCTGCTTGACGATTCGGAAAAGCAGACCGAAACGCTGCACGGGCTGATTGAGAAAGACGCGGAGGCGTTTTTCCCGCTGTCCAAAGCGTACGGCATTCCGAAAGAGGATCCGTCCCGCGACGAAACGCTGGAACTTGCTTTGCGCGGCGCGGCTTCCGCACCGGCGGAGATTCTCGAAACCCTTTCCGCGCTCCCGCCCATGCTGGAGGAACTGTTGGAAAAGGGAAGCAAACTGATGATCTCCGACGTGGGATGCGGTGCTTCGCTCTGCGCTTCCGCGGCGGAATGTGCGCTGCTGAACGTGCTGGTCAACACCAAACTGATGAAAGACCGCGGCTATGCGGAAGAACTGAACGAACGGACGAAAGAAGCCGAAGAAAAGATCCGCTCTGCCTGTTTTGCCGTAACCGCCGCCGTAAAGGAGAAACTGCTATGAACGAATGGCTCGGAAAACCCGTTGCGGACGCGATGACTGCCGATCTGACCGCCCGCGTGGAAACGTTGAAAGCGCGCGGCGTAGTCCCTACGCTCGCTGTATTGCGCGTCGGCGAAAAGGAAGAAGACCTCGCCTACGAGCGCGGGCTGACCAAACGGTTTGCCACGGCGGGCGCGGAAGTGCGGAAAATCGTTCTTCCCGCCGATACGGATGAGGAAACGCTCGAAAAAAGCGTCGCGGAACTGAACGCCGACCCCGCCGTTCACGGTATTTTGCTGTTCCTGCCGCTGCCGAAGCATCTGAACGAAGCGCGCGTGCGGGAACTCGTTTCGCCCGAAAAAGACGTGGACTGCATGGGAGAAGCAAACGCGTTCGCGGTCTATGACGGCAGAAAAAAGGGGTTTGCGCCCTGCACGCCGCAAGCGGTCATCGAGCTTCTGGACTTTTACGGCTTCGACCTCACGGGCAAACGCGTTACGGTGGTCGGCAGGAGCCGTGTGGTCGGGAAGCCGCTTTCGATGCTGCTGCTCGCCCGCAACGCGACCGTAACGATCTGCCATACCCGAACGGTCGATCTGCCTGCCGTCTGCAAGGAAGCCGACCTGCTGGTCTGCTGCGCCGGCAGTGCAAGAATGATCGGCAGTGAGTTTGTAAAACCCGGAATGTCCGTCGTGGACGTCGGGATCAACGCCTGCGAGGGCGGTATCTGCGGCGACGTGGATTTTGAAGCGGTCGCACCGATCGTCGAAGCGATCACGCCCGTGCCGCGCGGCGTCGGCTCCGTGACCAACGCGGTGCTGCTCAAACACGTCGTCGAGAGCGCCGAGCGGGCGTAACCGTCGGTGCGGCAAAGACGAATCAGAAATTGATAAATATGAGGGCAAGATAAATGATAGAAGTATATATGCCCAAATATGAGGATCTGTGGTTCCGAAAAATGTTTTTGCGTGATGAGAATACGATGTCATACAATGATGCTTGGGGAGGTACCATAGATTTTCCCGAAGACAAATGGACTGACTGGTATGACTACTGGGTGAAAAATCCCGGGACGGAACGTTTTTACCGCTATCTTCAAAATGCCGAAACAAAAGAATTCATAGGTGAGATATCCTATCATTTTAACGGGAACGAATATATAGCAGATGTAATCGTTTTTTTCAAGTATAGAGGGAATGGCTACGGAAAAGAGGGACTGCGCCTTCTTTGTGAAGCCGCAAAACAGGCAGGCATCGAATACTTATACGATGATATCGCTATCGATAATCCTGCGATTACGATGTTTTTGAAAATGGGATTTATTGAGGAATACAGAACAGACGACATTATTATGTTGAAGAAAAAATTGATATAGTACAGAACGCAAAAATAACCTGCCTTTTCCGGCAGGTTGTAATTTTTATTTCACAATAGGTTCTTTTTTGAAAAGGGTGCGGGAGCATATCCGGATCCCTCGGATCCGGATGGCGAGTTTTCCGCAA
>JAGHTH010000125.1 GCA_018065365.1 Candidatus Coliplasma caballi | reverse complement strand
GCGAGATGTTCCATACGTCAGTCCGCGCCACGCTGGACGATCATATCGGAAACAGACAGTTCTACGAATATCGTGAGCAGAAAAACGGAAGCTGCTCCGAGGGCGGTTTCTATGCTTACGACAACAGCATCATCGACATTGCCTACTACAACGCGGCGGGCGAGCAGATCGGCTCCGCTCATACGGACGGAAACAACGCCGACCTGATGTGTGTCCGCAAAGGCAAAAAATATTACCTCGCCATGCGCGACGGGCTTCACATTACCGTTACCGACGATAAAAACAACCTCGTTATGCGAATCGAAATTTCCGGAACGCAGGCAAATATCGTCGAAGCCGGCGACAACTACCGCGACGACCTCGATGAATTGCTTGCGATTTACAATCAGTTCTATATGGACGATTGAAAAAGTTAAGGAGTACACCATGAACACCACACCCCGCAAGAACGTCCGAAAAATCGTACTTTGTGTCGCCGCCGCACTGCTTTTGCTCGGCTTGGTCGTCATCCCGTACGGCAAAGTGCTGATCCTGACCGCCCTCCACGGCGACGAATTCGCGGACATCCCCGACCCGTGGGGCGGCGACCCCGTGGACGTCAAGGTTTACGAGTACCACTCCGGCGAAACCGCCCGCGTCCTCGTCGTTTCCGACAACGGCAACTTTTGCGACATGAACGTCTACACGTGGGACAGCACACAAAACGAATGGTGCCAAGTCCCCGCCCATTCCGAGTGCAAATGGACGCATAACGGCGGCAACGCCCACGAACTTTATTGGCCGATGTTCCATTGGAGCGATTTCTTCGCCAAACAGTAAGCGTGCCCTATATTCTGCACTCCTTTTTATCCCCCTGCAATCAGTTTTTTGAAAGAGGGTCCGGGAGGAAACTTTTTTGGGGGAAAAGTTTCCTCCCGGAAATATACGATATCATCCCACCCGAAAGGCAAAACGCTATGATCTACTCCTGCTCCCTTGAATTTGACCGCGCGCTGACCGCCGAGCAGCAGGCAAACGCCTTGCGCGAAGCGGGCTTTACCCACTGCTTTCTGACGTGGGGGCTGGCGGGCGAAGGCATCGGCAAGGTCGCCGCCGCCCACAAAGCCGGGCTGACCGTCGAAACGATCCACGCCTCCTACCCCGGCTGCAACGAAATGTGGCTGGAGGGCGAGGTCGGCGAAGCGCGCCTGCAATATTTCCTCGACTGCGTCCGCGGCACCGCAATGATCGGCGCCAAAACGATGATCTTGCACGTGTCGAGCGGACACCAGCCGCCCGAAATGTGCGAACTCGCGATCACCCGCTTCCAGAAAATCTGCGACGAGGGCGAACGACTCGGCGTGAACATCGCGTTCGAAAATTTGACCAACATTCTCTACCTCCACTACGTCATGGAGCGCGTGCACTCGCCCGCCAAAAAGTATTGCTTCGATTGCGGCCACGAGAATCTGTACTATAAAAACGACGGCGTCCTCGAACGTTACGCACCGCTGCTGGTCGCGATCCATTTGCACGATAACGCCGGCGACCACGATACGCACCTGCTCCCGTTTACCGCGAGCATTGACTTTGACCGCGTCGCCCGCCGCCTCGCCGCCGTCCCGTTCCCGCCCGATCCTTACGCCATTCGGTACGCATCCGATCCTCGCGCTATTCAGAATGCGCCCATTTCCCCCGCCGGCGACGAATTCCCCATTCCGATCACGTTGGAACTCAAAGCGAACGGCTCGGATCCCGACCTCGCCCGCCGCGCCTACGCCGCCGCCACCCGCATCGGCGAACTTGTGAAAAAGTATCGGAACGAATTCCTTACGGAATAATTTTCCATTTTCAGCCCCTGACCCGATCACAAGATAATTCCCGAACAGAATATACAAAACATAGGAGACGACCGCAAAATCGCCTCCTTTTTCTTTTTCATCTTTTCCTTTTTTCAACTTTTTTCTTCCTGTTTCTACCTTTTCCTTGCACCCACCTCGGTCTGCCACCAGCCGGAGGTTGCATCAGTGAGATGCAGATTGGACGATTTTTTCCGAAGCAATATATCAATATTGCGAGAGGAAAAATCGTTCAAAGCAAACCGCTTTAGCGTTATAAAAAAGGAAGCGCAGGTTTATTGCCTGCGCTTCCAAAAATATTATTTCAATATTTTATTCGGTTTGCGATCTGCGCTCTCTGGCGCAATCGATCACTTAGTGGCGGACTTTGATAACGGTAGCCGCACCAGCCACAGCCAGCATGCCAAGCACTGCGAACACGATGATACCGCTGTCGCCGGGCTTCACATCTTTGCTGCT
>JAGHTH010000127.1 GCA_018065365.1 Candidatus Coliplasma caballi | reverse complement strand
ACTTTCGTATTGAAATAGACGTCGCTGCTTCGTTCGCCGCAAAGATGGAAATTGAACAAATCGTCGCGTTTCCAATACAGCGTTCTGCGGATCAGCACGGAGGAAGGTGGGATCGCCTCGGTCCCTTTCATCACGATCTTCAACCCGAGGAGTTTTTTGCCGATGCTCGCTCCGCGAAACAGCAGATCTTTCGCGAGAAAGCAAACGATAAAGAGAATCGTAAACAGTATTTTCCAAAGCCATCCGACTTTTGATCCGCGAAAAAGCGAAGCGATCAAACCGATTCCAAGCGCGATCGAGAAAAGGTCGATCAAAGTCGCGAAGCATCTTCTTGTTTTCAGCATGGTCTTCCCCTTTCACTTTCAAACGAAATAATCGTTTACGTGGCCGGAATGAATCACTTTCGGAGCGTGCTTTGCAATGCGATCCCAATCGGCTTTGAGCAAGGCGTTCCCGGAGTAGCCCTCCAAATAGGAAAGCGGCTCGAGATCGCCGACAAAGGCGTGTCCGTCGTCCAAAAGCAATGACACGCCGTCTGCGCTGTGGCTTTCGGTCGGGATCAGTTCGCCCTCAATTCCGATTGAAGAAAGGAACGCGCGACTTTCCGGGATCGAAAGAACGGTTGCCTGCGTTTCGTCGATCGGTTTGAACGGGCAGCGCGGGATCTTCCCGAACAGCGCGTCGGAAGAATGCACGAACGGAAGTTGCTTATCGGCAACGAGCAGTCCGACACCGCGTTCCGTCAGTTCGCCGATCAATCCGATGTGATCGGGATGATAATGGGTGGCGAGAACGTATCGGATGTCCGAAAGCGTCAAGCCGTTTTGCCCGAGAACGCGGAAAAACGCCGACAGCGTTTCGGGCATATCGGCGTCGATCAACAGACCGTTTATAAAATACGTATTGGTGTTTCCGTACTTCAGCTTGATCATATCCGTTGCCGATCAGCCGCCGAGGTACGCTTTTTTGACCGCTTCATCATTCAGCAATTCTACGCCCGATCCCTCTTTGGTTACACGTCCGGTCTCGAGAACGTAGGCGCGTTTGGAAATCGAGAGCGCTTTTTTGGCGTTCTGCTCGACCAACAGGATCGTCGTTCCGGATTTGTTGACTTCCTTGATGATGTCAAAAATAATGTTGACGAAGATCGGAGAAAGTCCCATACTCGGCTCGTCCAGCAGAAGCAGTTTCGGCTTGGACATGAGCGCGCGGCTCATCGCAAGCATCTGCTGTTCCCCGCCGGAAAGCGTGCCGGCGATCTGTTTGGAACGTTCTTTCAAACGCGGGAAATAGCCGTACACCTTTTCGAGAAGTTCGTCGAATTCCTTTTTGTCGTTGCGGGTATAGAAGCCGAGTTCGATATTTTCGAAGACGGTCAGTTCCTGGAAAATGCGGCGTCCTTCCGGAACCATTGCCATTCCGACAGGAACGAGTTTATGCGCCGGGATCGCGGTAATGTCCTTCCCTTCGAAAACCACCTTTCCGGACGCTTTCGGGATGATCCCGCAGATCGCGTTCAGGCAGGTCGATTTCGAAGCGCCGTTCGCGCCGATCAGAGAAACGATCTCGCCCTCGTCCACGTGGAACGAGATCCCTTTGATCGCTTTGATCAGCCCGTAGTTGACCTTGAGGTCATTTACTTCCAATAAAGCCATTTCGTTTCTCCCCTCTCAATCGTCGCCGAGGTACGCTCTGACCACTTCGGGATCGGAGAGAACCTTGCTCGTCTGTCCGTGCGTCAGTTCCGTGCCGAAGTTCAGCACGGTTACACGGTCGCAGATCCCGGAAACCAAGCTCATGTCATGCTCGATCAGTAAAACGGTTAGGTCAAATTCATCACGGACGAAACGGATGGTGTTCATCAGTTCGGCGGTCTCCTGCGGGTTCATACCGGCAGCGGGCTCGTCGAGCAGAAGCAAGCAGGGATTCGTCGCAAGCGCACGGGCAATCTCCAACTTGCGCTGCTGTCCGTAAGGCAAGCTGCACGCGAGTTCGTTGCGGAGATCTTCCAGATCAAAGATGCGAAGAAGTTCCTTGGCGCGCTCGCGCATGAGCCGTTCATTCTCGTAGTAATGCGGCGTATGCAGCATCGAGGACAGCGCGGAGCAATGGAATTGCGACCGGTTATGAAGCCCGACCAGCACGTTGCGGATGACCGACATATTGTTGAACAGACGGATATTCTGGAACGTGCGGGCTATGCCGTGGCGGTTGATGGATTCCTGCGAAAGACCGGTGATCTCTTTCCCGTTGAGGAATACTTTTCCGGAAGTCGGTTTATACACACCGGTCAGCAGATTGAATACGGTGGTCTTTCCGGCTCCGTTCGGGCCGATCAGACCGTACAGATCGTTTTTGTTCAGTTGCAGGTTGAGATTCTGCAGCGCTTTCAAGCCGCCGAACGTGATCCCCAGACCCTGCGTTTCCAACACGAATTCAGACATGGGAATCACCTCACTTTCCGACCGAACGATCGGTAGGATCTTCGGTCGCGTTTTCGACTTTGGCAATGTCCGTGGAAAGAATCTCATCCATGGTGATCTTGGTCGGAACGACACTCCACTCCGCACGGTCGTCGTTGATGATGCCGGCGTATTTTTCGGGATTGCTCTTTCTGCGGCGTTCCCGCAATTTCTTGCGAAGCGTATGAATGGAGAAGCGTTCTTTGATCGGAGCGAGTGCGGGCGCGTTGTTGTAGATGACCACGACCATCAGGATCAACGCGTAAATCAGATATTTGAGCGCTGCCTGTTCACCGGTCAGGTTCGAGGTCAGCTGGAAGTTTACGTAAGTCAGCAGAGTCGCCGAAAGAATCGAGCCGGTAATGTTGCCCATTCCGCCCAGGACGACCATAACGAGAATTTCAATCGAATAGTTATAGGAGAAGAAAGAATACGTGACGGGCGTTACGTAATTGCCGTAGAGAACGCCGGCGATCCCCGCAAAGAACGCGGCAAGCACGAACACAAGCAGTTTGTAGTAGGTTACGTTGATGCCCATGGCGCGCGCGGCGATCTCATTGTCGCGAATCGCGGTAATTGCGCGTCCGTGTTTGGAACGAATCAAGTTCTGCAAAAGGAACAGCATCAAAAGGATCACGACGAACGCCACGATAAACAGTTTCGTGCCGTAATCCTTGGTCGTCATACCCATCGACTCGCCGAACCACGGCAGGTTTTTGAACAGGTTTCTGACGATCTCGCCGAACGCGAGCGTTACGATCGCGAGGTAGTCCCCTTTCAGTCGAAGCGCAGGCAAGCCGATCAGGAAACCGAACAGCGCGGCGCAGACGCCGCCGATGATCATCGAAATAATCAATACGACGAGTTTGGACGAGATCACGCCGCTGAGCGCGTTTCCGCAGAAACAGCCGATATACGCGCCGACGCACATGAAGCCGGCGTGTCCCAAGCTCAATTCGCCGAGGAATCCGACGACGAGGTTCAACGATACGGCAAGAATGACGCTGTAACCGATCTGCGTCAGCAGGCGGGCGCGGGAGCGAGGCAGGGCGCCGGTCATCTGAAGAACGACGAACAGAATCAGCGCGGTCAGAACGATCGCGTAGTTCAGATAGTGTTTCGGCTTGAAAGATTTTCGGACGTTTTTGAAATAGTTTGCCATCGTTACACCTTCTCTCTGCGCTTGCGGCCGAGCATTCCCGTCGGTTTCAGAAGCAGGATCACGATCAGCAATCCGAATTCAATCGCCTGCGTAAACGGGTTCAGCGCCGGGATGCTCAAACAGACCTTCTCGATCAGTCCGAGCAGCAATCCGCCGAGCATTGCGCCCGGAATAGAGCCGATGCCGCCGATGACGGCCGCGGTAAACGCCTTGATGCCGGGCATGGAGCCGAGCGTCGGCGTTGCGGAAGGAATCTGCATGAGGTAGAATATACTTGCACACGCCGCCAGAGAAGATCCGATGCCGAACGTAAACGTAATGATCCTGTTCACGTTGATGCCCATAAGCTGCGCGGCTTTGCGATCCTCGGACACGGCAAGCATCGCGTGTCCGGCGCGGGTGTGGTTGATGAACAGCGTCAGCCCGACCATGATGACCGCGCCGACACCGAGAGTAATCAAAGTGGAAATATTTAAGGTAACACCGAGGAATGAAACGGTGCCGAATCTTGCGAGCGTTACGGGAGTCGCCTGCACGCCGTAGATCAGCTGTGCGATACTCTGGAGCAGGTAGCTCACCCCGATGGCAGTGATCAGCACTGCCAACGGGGAAGCTCCGCGAAGCGGCCGGTAGGCCACTTTTTCGATTACGATGCCGAGAATGGTACAGACCACGACGGATACCAATATCGCCACGACGGGAAAGCCCAAAAGGCCGAGCGTGGTCGATACCGCGTATGCGCCTACCATTATGATATCGCCATGCGCAAAATTCAGCATTTTCGCAATGCCGTAAACCATGGTATATCCCAGGGCGATCAACGCGTAGATCGCCCCGAGACTCAAACCGTCAATGATCGTACTCATAAAACTACATCCTTAACTAACAATAGATTTGCAAAACGCGGGAATTATTTGCCGATTTTCAGTTCCACGATCTGAGGAGTCTTTGCGCAAG
>JAGHTH010000138.1 GCA_018065365.1 Candidatus Coliplasma caballi | reverse complement strand
CCGCAGAAGAACTGACTGCGATTCAAAAATACGTCATCAACCCCGTCGAAGCGCGGCTCGCTTCCGACGAAAAACCGAAAACGCTGCAGACCGCTTTTGAGATCCCGGAGACTGTCCGCACGCTCGACGGGTTTACCTCCCTTGGCAAAGCCGGTCTTCAGAAATTTTTGTCGGACTACGGTCTTGCCATGGACGAGGACGACATCGCGTTCTGCCAAAGTTATTTCACGTCGGAACACAGAGACCCCACGATCACGGAGATCCGCATGATCGATACCTATTGGTCGGATCACTGCAGGCACACGACGTTTTCCACCATCATCGACAACGTTTCCTTTGAAGACGAGGTGCTTCAAAACGCATACGACGATTACAAAGCAGTCCGCGAAAAACTCGGCAGAACGAAACCGATCTGTCTGATGGACATCGCGACGCTTGCGGTCAAGGAACTTCGGAAAGAAGGAAAACTCGACCGCCTTGACGAATCGGAAGAAATCAACGCCTGCACCGTACGCATTGAAGTGGAGGTTGACGGCAAAAAAGAGCCGTGGCTTCTTCTGTTCAAGAACGAAACGCACAATCATCCGACGGAGATCGAGCCGTTCGGCGGTGCGGCGACCTGTATCGGCGGCGCGATCCGCGATCCGCTTTCCGGAAGAAGCTACGTTTACGGCGCGATGCGTCTGACCGGCGCGGCAGATCCGACGGTTCCCCTTTCCGAAACGCTGCCCGGCAAACTGCCGCAAAGAAAGATCGTTACAACCGCTGCGGCGGGCTATTCCTCCTACGGCAACCAGATCGGTCTTGCCACCGGCATCGTCGATGAAATATATCATCCCGGATACGCCGCGAAAAGAATGGAGATCGGTGCGGTGATCGCCGCGGCGCCGGCAAGAAACGTGCGGCGCGAAGTCCCCGCCCCCGGAGACGTCGTCATTCTTTTAGGCGGAAGCACGGGACGCGACGGCATCGGCGGCGCAACCGGGTCCTCCAAAGCGCACAATACGCATTCCGTAGAAACCTGCGGCGCGGAAGTTCAGAAAGGAAACGCCCCGGAAGAACGCAAACTCCAGCGCCTGTTCCGCAATCCCACCGCCTGCAGAATGATCAAGCGCTGCAACGATTTCGGCGCAGGCGGCGTTTCGGTTGCGATCGGCGAACTTGCCGACGGGTTGGAAATCGATTTGAACGCCGTTCCGAAAAAATACGAGGGACTTGACGGAACCGAACTTGCGATCAGCGAATCGCAGGAACGGATGGCTGTCGTCGTGGAAGCGGAAAACGTCCGGGCGTTCTTAACACTCGCGGACGTGGAAAACCTGCAGGCGTGCCCTGTCGCAGTCGTCAAAGAGGATCCCCGACTCGTTATGAACTGGAACGGGCGGAAAATCGTCGATATCAGCCGTGAATTTCTGAATTCCAACGGTGCCGAAAAGCACATTACCGTTTCCTGTTCCAAAGCGGAATATCCCGAAAAAAAGATTGCAGGGACCTTTGGCGAAAACCTGCATCGGCTTGCGGGAGATCTGAATACCTGTTCCAAACGAGGTCTTTCCGAACGTTTTGACTCCACGATCGGCGCAGGCACCGTTCTGATGCCGTTCGGCGGGAAGAATCAGCTCACGCCGATTCAGGCGATGGTGCAGAAGATTTCTTTGGAAAAAGGACACACCGACGATTGCTCTGTGATGTCCTGGGGCTATAATCCGTTTATCACGGAGCAAAGTCCATACCACGGCGCGTATCTCGCCGTCATCGAATCCGTTTCCAAATTGATCGCGACCGGCGCGGAATTCAAAGACGTCTATCTGACGTTCCAAGAATATTTTGAGAAGCCGGGCAAAGACCCGAAGCGTTGGGGAAAACCGTTCTCGGCGCTGTTGGGCGCTTTCAAGGCGCAAACGGAACTCGGGATCGGCGCGATCGGCGGAAAAGATTCCATGAGCGGCTCGTTTGAATCGCTCGACGTTCCGCCGACGCTGGTTTCCTTTGCCGTAACGACCGCGAAAACGGGCGAAATCGTTTCTCCGGAATTCAAAGCACCCGGTCATAAAGTCGTCCTGCTGAAGCCGGAAACGGATGCAAACGGTCTGCCGAAGACCGATTCGCTGCTTTCCGTTTTCCAAACGGTGCATTCCCTTCTGCAATCCGGCAAAGCGGTTTCCTGTTATACGCCCGGAATCGGCGGGATCGCGGAAGCGATCATGAAAATGTGCTTCGGAAACGGATACGGGTTTGCTTTTGAAAGCAGCGTTTCTCCGGATGAACTGTTCGGATACGCCTACGGTTCGTTCCTGCTCGAACTTTGCGGCGAATTCGATGCCGGAATTCCGATCGGCACGGTAACCGAGAAAAACGAGTTTTGTTTCGGACGTGAAACCGTATGCGGAAAAGAACTTCTCGCCGAATACGAAAACAAACTCGAAAAAGTTTATCCCTGCAATATCGTTCAAACGGGAGCGCAGATCCCGGATCTCGCATACCGCACCGCTTCCCGTCCCGCCCCCGCAATTCGCGTCGCAAAGCCGAAAGTGCTGATTCCCGCATTCCCGGGGACCAACTGCGAATACGACAGCGCGAAAGCCGTCGCGGACGCCGGCGCGGAGCCCGAAATCTACGTCATCAACAACCTTTCGTCCGAGGGGATCTCAAGAAGCGTTGAGGAATTCGCACGCAAGGTCGGAGAATCGCAGATGATCTTCATTCCCGGCGGCTTTTCCGGCGGCGATGAGCCGGACGGCAGTGGAAAATTCATTACGGCGTTCTTCCGAGGCGAAGCGATCAAAGAAAGCGTAACGGAGCTTCTGGAACGCAAAGGCGGTCTTATCTGCGGCATCTGCAACGGTTTCCAGGCGCTGATCAAGCTCGGACTCGTTCCCTACGGAAAGATCACCGATCCGGACGAAAACAGTCCTACGCTGACCTTTAACACGATCGCGCGGCATCAGTCAAAGATCGTTCGTACCAAAATCGTGTCCGACAAGTCGCCCTGGCTTTCCCTGATGCGCGTCGGAGACATCGTAAACGTTCCGATCTCTCACGGCGAAGGAAGATTCTACGCAAGCCCGGAATGGATCGACCGACTTGTGAAAAACGGGCAGATCGCCACGCAGTACGTGGATCTGAACGGCAATCCGACGCACGACGTGGCGTTCAACCCGAACGATTCCGTTTACGCGATTGAAGGCATCACTTCCCCGGACGGACGTGTGTTCGGAAAAATGGGACACAGTGAACGTGTCGGAAAAGGGTTATACCGCAACGTTCCCGGCAATTACGAGATCCGGATGTTTGAATCTGCCGTACAATATTTCAAATAAAAGTGAAAGAGAAGAGGAAGCCATGAACTTTTTTGAAGAATTAAGCATTTATGATCCCGAAGTCAGCGCCGCTTGTGATCTGGAATTACAGCGTCAGCGCGGAAATATCGAGCTGATCGCGAGCGAAAACATCGTTTCCAAAGCCGTTTTGCTGGCAGCAGGCGGCATTCTGACGAACAAATACGCGGAAGGATACCCGCAAAACAGATATTACGGCGGATGCGACTGCGTCGATATCGTCGAAGAGATCGCGCGCAAGAGAGCCAAAGAACTGTTCGGAGCGGAACACGCAAACGTTCAGCCCCATTCCGGCGCAAGTGCAAATCTGGCGGTCTTCTACGCGCTTCTTCAGCCCGGCGACACCGTTATGGGTATGAATCTCGCACAGGGCGGTCATCTTTCGCACGGCTCGCCCGTCAACATCTCCGGAAAATACTTCCACGTCGTCCCTTACGGCGTTGACCGTGAAACCGAACGGATCGACTACGATGAAATGGAGA
>JAGHTH010000018.1 GCA_018065365.1 Candidatus Coliplasma caballi | reverse complement strand
ATGGCTACACTCGGCTGGATATCACCAAATAAAAGGCAGCGAGAGCTGGGCGGGCGCTGAACGCCGCTTTTTCGGGGGGCATCGTTCACTCTCTCCTTCGCTACGCTCCGTCGTTCCTTCTCTCTGCCCCCCGAAAAACATTGTCTGACCTTACTCAATTATTTTTTCAGAATTTGGTCTCACATCATTGACAAATGTACATTTTTAAATATATCTTTTTCTTTTACGTTCTGCGCTCTCCGGCACGACCGATCCAATATCTTTTGGCACCAACCTAAAACGATTAACAACCGGAGGTTGCGCCCGAGAGATGCAGATTGGACGATCCGATCCGAAGCAATATATGAATATTGCGAGAGTGAGGATCGTTCAAAGCAAAAGAAAAAATACAATCAAAACGAAAAAGAAAGAACGTGGCTTGTCCGCGTTCTTTCTACCTATTAAGAGATAAAAATTATCTTTTTTCTTTTGCGGTTCTGCGCTCTCCGGCGCGACCGATCAATATTGTCTGCCCCAGACGACCATATGCTTTGCGGGACGGCCGCAGCAGACGCAGACGTCGGACAGGTGTTCTTCCCCAAACGGGATGCAGCGGGACTTGACGCCGCCGGTCGCGTCCTTGAGTTTGTCCTCACAGGCGGAATCGCCGCACCACATCGCTTTGATGAAGCCGGGCTTGTTTGCCGCGGTGTCAAGGAACTCCTCGTAGGTCGTGGCGGTGTGCGTTTTCGAAGCGAGGTTGGTGCGGACGCGTTCGACCAGCTCGGTGTAAACGCTCTGCAGCATTTCCTCGACGCCTTGTTCGATGTTGTCGAGCGACGCGAACACCTTGTTGCGCGTAACGCGGGAGACCAGCACGCAGGAGTTGTTCTCGATGTCGCGCGGGCCGAGTTCGAGACGGACCGGCACGCCTTTCATCTCGTACTCGGAGAACTTCCAGCCGGGAGAGTTGTCGGAGTCGTCCACTTTGACGCGGATGCCGGCGGCGCGCAGGCGGGAGGCGACCTCGTACGCTTTGTCGAGCACGCCCTCTTTGTGCTGCTGCACCGGGATCAGCGCGACCTGGATCGGAGCGACCTTCGGCGGCAGGATCAGACCGTTGTCGTCGCCGTGCGTCATGATGAGCGCGCCGATCATGCGGGTGGAAACGCCCCAGGAGGTCTGGTGCGGGTATTTGACGGTGTTGTCTTTGTCGGTAAACGTGATGTCGAACGCCTTTGCGAAGCCGTCGCCGAAGTAGTGCGAGGTGCCGCCCTGGAGCGCGACGCCGTTGTGCATCATCGGCTCGATGGTGTAGGTTTCCATTGCGCCGGCGAACTTTTCTTTTTCGGTCTTTCTGCCCGTAACGGCGGGGATCGCCATCGTTTCAAGGTAGAAATCCTCGTAAACTTTCAGCATTTGCTGCGTTTCCTTACGCGCTTCCTCCTCGGTCGCGTGCATGGTGTGGCCTTCCTGCCACAAGAATTCCGAGGTGCGCAAGAACGGGCGGGTGGTCTTTTCCCAACGGACGACGTTTACCCATTGGTTGTAAAGTTTGGGCAGGTCGCGGTAGGAGTGGATGACGTTTTTGAAATGATCGCAGAACAGCGTTTCGGAGGTCGGGCGGACACAGAGCCGCTCGGTCAATTCGTTCTCGCCGCCGATCGTTACCCACGCGCATTCGGGCGCAAAGCCCTCGACGTGATCTTTCTCTTTCTGGAGCAAGCTCTCCGGAATGAACATCGGCATATAGACGTTCTCATGCCCGAGCGCTTTGAAACGCGCGTCCAGATCCTTTTGAATATTTTCCCAGATGGCATAGCCGTAAGGGCGAATGATCATGCAGCCCTTAACGCCCGAATAGTCCGCGAGTTCCGCCTTTTTGACGACGTCGGTGTACCATTGGGCAAAATCTTCATCCATCGAAGTGATGGCTTCCACCTTTTTTTCCGCCATAGTGTGTTTTCCTCTTTTCCAAAAAACTTTTTTGCTTCAAACTATTGCAAAACGAGGTTTTTTTTAGTATAATAATTTGAATGAATATCTTTCGCTTCGTTCGGAACGATTATAGCAGATTCCGAGCCGTTTGTCAACGGGTTTTTCAAAAGGAAGGGCGTGTTTTTTGTGGCAGAAAGTTACCTGGATCTTGCCGACGTCAATTATCTGACGCCCGCAAACGCGGTTTTTTACCGCACACCGAACGGGTTCCCCGCGATGAAGGGGTTCCTTCCGCCCGTGCAGGACGATCTGGAGAAAAAGGAAGACCTGCCGAACGAATGGCGCGACGTGGGCAGGGTGTGGTTCCACAGAGCGTTCCCGTTTGACGCGCCCGACGAATACATTTCGGTATTGGACCGCGACAACAACGAGTACGGCATCATCCGCGCCGTGTCGGTTTTTGACGAAAAGCCCGAGATGACGGAGATCATCCGCTCGGAACTTTCGCGCAAGTATCTGATGCCCACGATCACGAAGGTCCGCTCGCTCAAGGACAAGCTCGGGTTTTCGTATTGGGAGGTCGAGACCGACCACGGCAAGCGGTCGTTCACGATGCAGGAT
>JAGHTH010000054.1 GCA_018065365.1 Candidatus Coliplasma caballi | reverse complement strand
TTGATCGGCATCGAGGAAATGAAATAGTCGCCCTTGATCTCCGTGCCGTTTTTGAGGATCACGGAGTCGATCTTCTTGTCGCCGAGGGTAATGCCCTTGACGGAGGAGTTCAAGAGGATCTCGCCGCCCAAAGAAACGATTTCCGCAGCGAGCGTTTCCCAAAGCTGACCGGGGCCTTTTTTGGGGTAAACGTACTGTTCGATCAGCGACGTTTCGACTTTGGCGCCTTTTTTGCGGAACGGCTTGGAGACCGCGTCCCAGACGGCTTTCCAGAGCGAAAGTCCTTTGACGCGCTGTGCGCCCCAATCGGCAGACAGTTCTTTCGGATCGACGCCCCAGAGTTTCGTCGTGTAGTCCTCGAAGAACATCTCGTACAGCGGTTTGCCGAAGCGGTTGATATAGAAGTTCGCGAGGTTGTCTTCGGGCAATTTGTGAACGCACGACCAGAGGTAGCCGAAGCCGGCGCGCATCGTGTTCTTGAAGCCCATGTTCTTGAACGTTTCGACGCTCATCGACACCGGGTATTTGAAGAATTTTTTGAGGAAATAGATGCGGGACACGCGGTCGCGCACCAGCATGACCTTGTCGGTCTGTTCGGGATCGGGGCCGCCGGCAACAAGGGGCTTTTCGCGTCCGAGGATCTTGTCGTCCATCGCGGGAGCGCCCTGCGTGGGCATGACGTGCGCCCAAAGCTCGTTGACCTCGTCGATTTTGGAGAAAAAGCGGTGTCCGCCGATGTCCATGCGGTTGCCGTCCGCGGTCGTAACCGTGCGGGAGATGCCGCCGATCTCGTTCGATTCCTCGAGGATGATCGGATGCACGTCGGTGGTCGTCAGCAGGCGGTAGGCGGCGGAAAGTCCGGCAGGGCCGGCACCGATGATGATCGCTGTTTTTGACATGATGTTCGTCCTTTATTCAGTTTATTATTTGGAAACGAAGAATTTTCTGCCGATGTAGTTCCAGCCCGTAACGGGGATCGCGATGCAGACCTTGTAGATCAGTTCCTTGACGTCGCCCTCGCCGAACAGAGCAATGCAGAGCTGGTTGCCGCCGATCGACAGGAGCAGCCCGATCACGCCGACCACGCAGAACGCGAAGAACGCGCCTGCCGTGCGGCTTTTCTTTTTCTGTTCGTCGGACGTGAAGACCAGGAAGATCGAGATGAGGTTGTTGATCGCGAGTCCTACCAAAAAGCCCATAACGACCGCGATCATGTTTTTGACGGAGCCGAGGATCCACCACTCGCCCAGGTCGGGCAGCAGCAGCGAGTTGAACAGCCAGAACGTGAGGTTGTCGAAAATGAAAGCCGTTCCGCCCGCGAACAGATAGCGGATGATTTCGTAGCTCCAGAATTTTTTGATCAGTTTTATCATGCTGCGCTTCTCTTTTTCTTTTTTTGCCTACCTATTATACACGCTTTTGCCGGAAAAGTCAAGAACATTGTTTCGGCTTTTGACGATTTGCGCCAAAATAGAAAAAGGCGGGAGTTCCCCGCGTTAAAAATGCGCGTTATTTCTTTTGACGGCGCGAGACCGTTTCGAAGAACGCGAGCAGGCAGCCGCAGAACAGGAGCGGCAGGAAGAACGGGATTTCCGAAGCGCCGGGCAGGCAGAAAAAGCAGAGCGCGGCAAGAAAAATTCCCACGGCGACGCGGTGTGTCCGGCGCATGACGTTCCTCTTTTCCGGTTGAAATTTCTATTTTTCCTTTTACAAAAACAGTTCTTTCCCCAAAGCTATCCCTCAGTCTCGCTTCGCTCGCCAGCTCCCTTGAAAAGGGCGCCGGGGTACCAACCGTTTCGTATGGCGATTTTACAGAGTGTTTCACTTTTTTTGAGTGCTTTTCAAAAAAGGACAGACGGCAGGTCTTTGCCATATGAAAAGGTGCTGCAAAACAGGAACTCTATTCACAATCAGAATCATTTTTTGTTTTCCAAAATAAGTTTTTTGAAAAGGGGTGTGGGGGAAAACTTTTTTTCGAAAAAAGTTTTCCCCCACATCATCCCAAAATCACGTTTCCTCCAACGTCCAGTCGATCGCGCGGTCGCCGAGGAAGTCGTTGGCGGCGCGGAAATGGCCGCAGCCGAAGAAGCCGCGGGACGCGGAGAGGGGGGAAGGGTGCGCGCATTCGAGTACGAGGTGGCGCGGGTTGGTGATGAGTTCTTTTTTGGCGCGGGCGTAGCTTCCCCAGAGGAAGAAGACGACGGGTCGGTCGCGGTCGTTGAGCAGTTCGATCGCGCGGTCGGTAAACTGTTCCCAGCCGCGATTCCGGTGGGAGCCGGCGGCGCCCTCGCGGACGGTCAGCACGCTGTTGAGCAGCAGCACGCCGCGGTCTGCCCAGGCGGTCAGTTCGCCGTGGGAGGGCGGGGTAAAGCCGAGTTCGGCGTGGAGTTCTTTGTAGATGTTGAGCAGCGAGGGCGGGATCTCGACGCCTTTCCGCACCGAGAAGCAAAGCCCGTGCGCCTGCCCGTATTCGTGGTAGGGATCCTGCCCGAGAATGACCGCCTTGACGTCGTGATAGTCGGTGTGGCGGAACGCCGCGAACAGATCTTCCATCGGGGGAAAGACGCGGACGCCGGAGTGCAGGTATTCCTCTTTGAGAAAGGCGCGGAGTTTTTGGTAGTAGGGCTTGTCGTACTCGGGGGCGAGCAGGTCGTCCCACGCGTTGCCGAAACGGAACATGGATCGCGTTCCTCACTTTCCTTGCTTTTTCGACAACAGTATAGCACAGAGAAGCCGGCGTTGCAAGAGAAAACGGCGGATCCCGGAAATATTTTTCCCGCATCAAGCGAAAAAATGTATTTTTGCGGTTGACAAGTGCGCAAAAAAAGGATAGAATAGAGGCAGAAAATAAGACCGAAAGGATGTGAACACCGGATGGACGTTGGACGAAGTAGCGGCATAGAGCCGCGATTATGCGAAAACGAAAAAATCAAACGCCGCGCGACCGGATCGGTGTTCTTTTTGCGTCCGATCTGCCGCGGGGTTTGACCCCGCTTTTTGTTTTTCGCAGGATGTTTTTTGCGACTCTACGCCATACCTTTTGCGTACATTTTGATTGATGAAAAAAGAGAGGTATGGGATCATGTAGAATGAGGAGCTGCTCCGGAGAGAGTATCCGGACAAACTGCGCGGAATGATCGAAAAGCATCAGTTCCGCGAACTGCGCGGCGCGCTGTCCTTGCTGGAACCGCAGGATATCGCGATCGTCGCGGAGGAAATGGAAGACAACGAGATCGTGCGGCTGTACCGCCTGCTGCCGAAAGAAACGGCGGCGGAAGTGTTCGTCGAGATGTCGCCCGCGCATCAAGAGGCGCTGATCCGGATGTTCACGGACAGCGAACTTCGCGCCGTGCTGGACGAGCTTTACATCGACGATACGGTCGATATCATTGAGGAAATGCCCGCCAACGTGGTCAAGAGGATCCTTTTGACTGCCGACACGGCTTCCCGCGAGGCGATCAACACGATCTTGCGCTACCCGAAAGACAGCGCGGGCAGCATTATGACCACGGAGTACATCCGTTTGGGCAAAGATATGACCGTGGCGGAATCGTTTGACCGCATCCGCAAAGAAGGCGTGGACAAGGAGACGATCTACACCTGCTACGTAACCGAGAAAGACCGCACGCTGATCGGTCTGGTTACGGTGCGCGACCTGCTGCTTTCGGACAAAGAGGCGGTCATCGGCGACATCATGACCACCAACGTGATCTCGGTCGAGACCGGCGACGACAAGGAGCGCGTGGCGCAGACCATGGCAAAATACGACTTTCTTGCCATTCCCGTCGTGGACAAGGGCGGGAGACTGGTCGGTATCGTTACCTACGACGACGCGGCGGACGTCATTCAGGACGAGGTTACCGAGGATATCGAAAAGATGGCGGCTATCGTTCCGACGGACAAGCCGTATCTGGCGACGGGCGTGTTCGAGACCTGGAAGAAGCGCATTCCGTGGCTGCTGCTTCTGATGGTGTCGGCGACGTTTACGAGTCTGATCCTGTCGAGTTACGAGGAAGCGCTCGCGGTGGTGCCGATCTTAACGATCTTCATTCCGATGCTGATGGACACGGCGGGCAACGCCGGCTCGCAGGCGTCGGTAACCATTATCCGTGGGCTTTCGCTCGGCGAACTGCACGTCAGCGACGTGCTGCGGATCGTGTGGAAAGAGTTCCGCGTGTCGATTTTGTGCGGCGTTTCGCTGTCGGCGGTCAGTTTTGCGAAAGTAACGCTGCTGGACGGCGCGAGCGTTTTGCAGGGACTTGCGGTCGCGTTGACGCTTTGCGCGACCATTCTGGCGGCAAAAATGGTGGGCTGCACGCTGCCGCTGCTGGCGAAGAAGCTCAAATTGGACCCTGCCGTCATGGCGAGTCCGTTCATCACGACCATCGTGGACGTGTTGAGTTTGCTGATCTATTTCGCCGTCGCGTCGGCGGTGTTGCCGGAGTTGGCGTGAAAAAGGACAAAATGCGAAAAATCCGGTCGATATTTCCGAAAAACGCGCAATCTTTTTACAAACATCTTGACAGATGGAAAAAACATTGCTATAATGTCATTGAAATAAATTGCGTGTACTCGCAAAATATTTCAGTTTGGATGTATTAACGTGGAGGGATCAACATGGAATTTTCGCGAAGCAAAAAGCTGGAGGAACTGATTTCAAAGGAAAACAATCATCTTATCAAGATCATTACCGGGCTCAGAAGATGCGGCAAGTCTTATTTATTGGATCACATTTTCAAAGGATATCTTTTGGAAAAAGGGGTTCAAAAGGATCGGATTATTGAGTTCGCATTTGATTTCGGGGACGATATTGACAAGCTTGATCCCTTCTATCCGGAAGAAGAAACGAGAGTCCATGTAAAAGGGACGAAAACCGATTACGTGATCAATGCCAAGAAATTCAGAGCGTTTATCAAAAGCAAAACAAGCGAAGACGGGCAGTATTATCTGTTGCTTGACGAGGTGCAGAAGCTCGAGAATTTTGCGGAGACGCTGAACGGATTTCTGCGATATGATCATCTCGACGTCTATGTGACGGGGAGCAATTCAAAATTTCTGTCGTCCGACATCGCGACCGAATTCAGGGGCAGAGGCGACGTGATCAGTCTGCAGCCCTTGTCTTTTAAAGAAATATACGAAACCGTCGGTGGGGATAAACGGGATTTACTCGAGGATTATCTCCGATACGGCGGGCTTCCGCTTTGCGTTCTGGCAGACGGGATCCAAAACAAAGAGAGTTATCTTTCGCAGGCGTATGAAACGATCTATGAGAAAGATATATTGGACAGAACGAAGATCAAGAATACCGCCGAGTTCAGAGAACTTGCGGAAATCGTCTCTTCTTCCGTCGGCGCTTTGACCAATCCAAAAAAGATTGCGGATACTTTTTTGTCAAAAGAAAGCAGCGCGATCCGGGTGACCACGATCCAGAGATATCTGCGGTTTCTTGAGGACGCCTTTATTATTAAGTCTGCAAAAAGATATAATGTGAAAGGCAGAAAATATATCGGTTCACCGTGTAAATACTATTTTGGTGATCTGGGTGTCAGAAACGCCGTGATCGGGTTCCGCCAATTCGAGAAGACGCATTTGATGGAGAACCTTCTTTATAACGAGCTTTTGAACAGAGGGTACAACGTTGACGTCGGAATGGTGGAAAAAAATGTTCCCAATCAGACCGGCAGTTATTCCAAGAAAAACTTTGAAGTGGATTTTGTGGCAAACAAGGGATCGGAAAGGGTTTATATCCAGTCTGCGTATTCGATCGAGGATGACGCGAAAAAGTTTCAGGAAGAACGATCCCTCAAAGAAATCGGAGATTCTTTCAAAAAAATCATCGTTGTTTACGGATCTATGAAGCCGTATTATGATACGAACGGTTTTTTGATCATCGGGCTGATCGATTTTCTGCTTGATGAAAACAGCATGAAATATTAGGATGCCGAAAAGCGGATCAAGATGACTTCGCCGTCGCGTCGGCGGGGAAGCCGGAGCCGGCGTGAAAAAGAATAAAAAACATCAAACATTTTACTTTTAAGGAGGCCTCCCTGTGAGCAAAATCAGCAGACGCGAGATCGTGAAGTCGATCCTTTTGAGTTTGGTGACCTGCGGGATTTACTTTTTCTATTGGAAATACCAGCTTGTCAAAAACGTGCACATCCTGCAAAACGACACAGATCGTTTCGGAAGCGAATTTGCTTGCTTCGCGTTCGTCCCCTTTTATTCCTTGTATTGGTGGCACTCGCGTGGTGAAGTTGTCCGGGTAAAGCTGGGAGCTCTGCAATAGGGCTTCCGCAGCAGCAAAAATCTGCTTTTTTACGCGCTCTTTCTGAC
>JAGHTH010000168.1 GCA_018065365.1 Candidatus Coliplasma caballi | reverse complement strand
AATTGACCTCGACCCGCGCGGCAAACATCGACGTTTCCGACAACCTGCTGGTCGATCTCGATCTGACCGCCTGCACCGCCGTTACGTCGCTGACCGTCAGCGAGAACCCCAACCTCAAGAACGTTACCGGCCTCGGCAAACTCGCGAAGCTGACCACGCTGACCGCCGAAAAGTGCAACCTCTCCGAACTCGAATCCGTCGGCGCGCTCGAGAACCTGACCACGCTGACGCTGAGCAACAGCAAACTGACCTCGTTTGAGTTCTTAAAAGACAGCAAGAGCGTAACCACCGTTACCGCGGCAGACTGCTCCGCGCTGACCGATCTTTCCGCGCTGCACACTGCCGAAAAACTCGCGACGCTCGACCTTTCCAAGTGCACCGGGCTGAACGACGATTCGATCGCGAAGGGCTTCGGCACCGTAACGACCGACGCGGACGGCAAGAAGACCGCTTCCTTACTGTTCGACGCAACGAGCAAGCTGACCGTTACGCTGACCGGCTGCTCCGGCATCACCGACTACGCAGTATTCGATGAATACGGCAACATGACCGTCAAGTCCGACAACACCGCGACGAAATAACGTTCGGTTTCCAAAAAAGTCAAATACCCAATCGGGAGAAACGCCGTTCCGGACGCGATGCGCCAAGGGGACGGCGTTTTATCTTTCCGCAAAACGATTCCATCAAAAAGGAGAACTTCATCATGCCCGATATGCTCGTCAGATTATACAAACTCCCCGACAGCAAGCCGATTTACGAAAAGCTTGCCGCGCAGAACATCCGCATCATCCGTCCGATGACGCCCAACAAAGAGAAGGTCTGCGGCTGGATCCGCGAACATTTCAGCGACGGCTGGGCAAACGAGACCGCGACGGCGTTCGCGCATCAGCCCGTTTCCTGCTTCATCGCATACGATGATAATGAAAAAAAGATCCTCGGCTTTGCCGGCTACGACTGCACCGCAAAGGACTTTTTCGGCCCGACGGGTGTCGATGAAACGATGCGCAAAAAAGGCATCGGCGGCGCGCTGTTATTGCGCTGCCTCGAAGCGATGCGCGACGAGGGCTACGGCTACGCGATCATCGGAAGCGCCGGCCCCACCGGGTATTACGCCAAAGTCTGCGGTGCCGAGATCATCGAAAACAGCGTCCCCGGAATCTACGACCAACTCATCTGACCTCTTTTTGCAAACCACCCGAAAAGGAGCAACGCCATGCAAAAGAAACTTCGCGCCGGAATCATCGGCGCCACCGGTATGGTCGGTCAGCGCTTTATCACGCTGATCGCAGACCACCCCTATTTTGAAATTTCCGCCCTTGCCGCAAGCGCGTCTTCGGCAGGAAAGTCCTATGAAGAAGCCGTCGGCAACCGCTGGAAACTCGAGCAGCCGATGCCCGAACTCGTCAAAAAAATGCCCGTGCTGGACGCGTCGGACATTCAGGCGGTCGGAGAAAAAGTCGATTTCGTGTTCTGCGCGGTCAATATGCCCAAAGAGGAGATCAAAGCCCTCGAGGAAGCGTACGCGAAAGCCGAGATCCCCGTCGTGTCCAACAACTCCGCCAACCGCGGCGTGCCGGACGTTCCGATGATCATTCCGGAGATCAACGCGTCGCACCTCGACGTGATCCCGTTCCAGAAAGCGCGCCTCGGCACGAAAAAGGGCTTTATCGCCGTCAAGCCGAACTGCTCGATCCAGAGTTACGTTCCGGCGCTGACACCGCTTCTGGACTTCGGCGTCAAAGAAGTCTGTGTAACCACGCTGCAAGCCATTTCGGGCGCCGGCAAAACCTTTTCGTCGTTCCCGGAGATCCTCGACAACGTGATCCCCTATATCGGCGGCGAGGAAGAAAAGAGCGAAAACGAGCCGATGAAGATCTGGGGAAAATTGGAAAACGGCGTCATCGTAAACGCAAAAACGCCCGTGATCTCCGCGACCTGCACCCGCGTTCCCGCGCTGGACGGACACCTCGCGACCGTGGCGGTCAACTTTGAACGCAAACCCACCGTGCAGGAAATGCTTTCCCGCTGGAACGCGTTCGAGGGCGAAGCGCAGAAACTGAAACTGCCGTCCGCTCCCGAAAAGTTCTTGACCTATATGGAGGAGCCCGACCGTCCGCAGACGCGTCTTGACCGCGACCTGTATCGCGGAATGGGCGTTTCGATCGGACGTCTGCGCGAAGACAAACTGTTCGATTACAAATTCGTGTGCCTGTCCCACAACACCCTGCGCGGCGCGGCAGGCGGCGCCGTTCTGACGGCGGAACTTCTGTATCGGAAGGGGTATCTGTATTAAAATGGAAACGTTCGTTTCACATTCGACGGAGGAGACCGAACGAATCGCCGGTCAGATCGCCGCGCGGCTGCACAAGGGCGACACGCTCGCTCTGTACGGTGAAATGGGCGCGGGCAAGACCGCGTTCGTGCGCGGGCTGGTCGGTGCGCTCTGCCCGGAATGTCTGCCGCTGGTACACTCCCCCACGTTTGCGATCGTCAACGAATACGCGGGCAAGGATCTCACGCTCTATCATTTCGACCTGTATCGCATCACGGACGAAGACGACCTCTATTCCACCGGTTTTTACGAGTGGGTGGGCGGCGACGGCATCGTCGTGACGGAATGGAGCGAGCTGATCGAAAGCGCGATCCCCGAAAACGCGTTCAAACTCACGATCGAAAAAGGCGAAGGCAACGAAAGAAGGTTGACGCTATGCTGATCCTCGGAATCGATTCCACCGCCGTGTCCGCGTCCGTCGCGGTCGCCGATATCGAAAACGGCGTCGTGCGCACCTACTCGGAATGCACGACGAAAAACGAAATGACACACAGCGAGAACCTGCTGCCGATGATCGACCACGCCCTCACGGTGTACGGCAAGACCATCTCCGACGTGGAACTTCTCGCGGTCAACGCCGGCCCCGGCTCGTTCACGGGCGTACGCGTCGGCGTCGCCACGGTCAAAGGGCTGGCATACCCGAACGGACTGCCCTGTGCGGCGGTCTCGACGCTTGCTTCGCTCGAGAAAAACGTAAGCGGCATCGCCGGAAACGTCTGCTCCCTGATGGACGCGCGCCGCGGGCAATTCTATTACGCCCTGTTCGAGAACGGCGTGCGCGTTTCGGAAGACGACGTCGCGCCGGCGGAAGAAATTCTGCCGAAACTTTCCGGGAAAACCACGCTGGTCGGAGACGGCGCCGCGCTGTTCGCATCGCTTGTAAACGGCAGAGCGGACGTCCGGCTCGCTCCCGCGGGCTGCCGCGACCAGAGCGGGCTTTCGGTCGCGCTCTGCGCCGAAGAACTGTTCCGCGCGGGCAAAACCGTTTCCGGAAAAGACCTGCGCCCCGTCTATCTGCGTCTGCCGCAGGCGGAACGCGAGCGCTTGGAAAAAGAAAGCAACCGATAAAAAACGAAAAAAACGTCTTCAAAAAGGAGATTTCGGATATGACACCCATGAAAATCGCGATCGCCTGTGATCACGGCGGACTCAACATCAAGAATGCGATCATCAAAGACCTCAAGCTGATCGGTCTGGAATTCACCGATTTCGGCACCGACACGACCGACTCGGTCGATTATCCCGTCTATGCGAAAAAGGTCTGCGCCGCCATTCAGGAAGGAAAAGCGGACTACGGCATCCTCTGCTGCGGCACCGGCATCGGAATGTCCATGGTCGCCAACAAGCAAAAAGGCATCCGCGCCGCCGTCGTTACGGACGATTTCTGCGCCGAAATGACGCGCCGCCACAACAACGCCAACGTGCTTTGCCTCGGCGGGCGCGTGCTGACGGAAGAACAGGCGGTCCGTCTGACCAACATTTTCCTGTCCACCTATTTTGAGGGCGGCAGACACCAGAGACGCATCGACATGATGGAAGACTGACCGACGACTGCAAAAAGGGAGGAATCACGATGAACAATCTGTTTTTCGATTATATTCTGCTTCGCCACGAGGACAAAGAGTTCCCCGTTTCGTCCGCTTCGACCGTCTCGGGCGATCCCGCCTGGTACGCGACCGAATACCTCAAAGACACGTTGAGCGCGCTGCCCTCCGAGGGCAAAGCGCTGCCGTTCCGTCTGACGCTCGGTTTTCCGGAAGCAGTCAGAGAAAAGATCGGGAGTGCGTTTTCCGACAACGAGGAAGCGTACGCCGTGGAGGTCCGCGAGGACGCCGTCGAGCTGTACGGCGCGACCGAGCGCGGATTGATCTACGCGGTCTCCACCGTCAAATTGCTGTTCCGGGACGGCATTTTCGAAACGCTGTTCCTGTACGACTACCCCGACAAATCGGTGCGCGGTTACCGCGTATTCACGCCGGGCGAGCAGAATTTTGACGATTTCAGAAGCATGGTCGATTTCCTCGTGCTGTACAAATTCAACACGATCATCATTGAGGTCGGCGGCGCAATGCAATACGAAAAGCACCCCGAGGTCAACGCCAAATGGGTGGAGTTCTGCGAGGAAATGCACCGCAGCCCGTACGAAACCGACCGCGTCGAGCACAAAACGTACCCCTGGACGAAAAACGCGATCCACGCCGACAACGGCGGCGGCGGATACATTTCCAAAGCGCAGCTCAAAGAACTCGTCGGCTACTGCCGCCGCAGAGGGTTTGAGGTCATCCCGGAAGTTCCGTCCCTCTCCCATTGCGATTACATCGTGCAGTCGCACCCCGAGCTGAACGAGCGCGTTGAGGACGCGTACCCGGATCACTACTGCCCGTCCAACCCGGCTTCCTACGAATTGCTGTTTGAATTGCAGGACGAGATCATCGAGGTTTTCGAGCCGAAGTTCATGAACATCGGCCACGACGAAGCGTACACCATGTGCTGCTGCCCGCGCTGCAAAGGCAAAAACCCGGTTGATCTGTACATCGCGGACATCACGAAGATCAACGACCGTCTGAATTCCATCGGCATCCGCGCGATGATGTGGTGCGAAAAGACCTACGAAGTGCGTCTGCCGAACGGTTGGCCGATCGGCGGCGTCGGAAACATGATGGTGGACATTCCGCGTCTGCTCGAATGCGCGGATCGCATTCCTGCAAGCGTGATCCTGCTCGACTGGTATTGGGTCCACGCGACTCCCGAAATGCAGCAGAAAAACATCGACCGCGGGCACGACATGCTGTACGGCAACGTCAACGCCGCACACATCAAGGAATACCGCCGCAGACCGAAAGAGATTGCGGGCGGCTTCGTGTCGAACTGGGGATCCTTTGAGCCG
This sequence comes from Candidatus Coliplasma caballi, assembly GCA_018065365.1. Lineage (GTDB taxonomy): Bacteria > Bacillota > Clostridia > Oscillospirales > CAG-382 > Coliplasma > Coliplasma caballi. Next base: position 523 of record JAGHTH010000168.1, on the reverse strand, counting down.
GAGTATATGCAGCGCAACGTGCAGAACTTCGACCTGACCTCGACCGCCTACGTCTTCTGGTCGAAAACCTACGACACCGCGGATCAAAGCGCCCTGCTGCCGAAGGTTACCGACGTGCTTGCCGCCAACTACAAAGACGGCTTGGGCAAAAACGTCATCCGCGTGCTTCACACCACCGACTACTCTGTCGCCACCCGCCACTTCTACGACGGTTACTACATCACCGACGAAGAATGGCTGCTCGGCAACTACGAGGTTTGCTACGACGACGGAACTACCGCGCTCCTGCCCGTCAAATACGGCTACAACATCAAAGGCAGCGACCTCAAAGTGTCGCAAGGCGCGGACTACACCTCGGTCATCGGTGCCTGCAAGCCCTGCCTGACCGAAAACGGCATGACTTTCGAGGCGTACTACTCCGATCCGCACCCCGACCGCATGATCCTTTCCATGACCTACAAACCGATCAAACACGCATCCGTTACCCTGCTTGAATACGGCAGAGCGTAACGGGTAAATGGGA
>JAGHTH010000094.1 GCA_018065365.1 Candidatus Coliplasma caballi | reverse complement strand
CGAACCCGAAGAACCGCTTCAGCTGCTCGTTTCCTCGATTGACTACAACGAGTACGTCGGCCGTATCGGTATCGGCCGTATCGAGCGCGGTAAGATCAAAGTCGGTCAGGAAGTTTGCATCACGAACTACCATTCCGGCGAAGCACCCAAGCGCACCAAGATCGTCAGCTTGTTCCAGATCGACGGTTTGAACAGAGTTCCCGTTGAGGAAGCTGCGATCGGGGACATCGTCTGCTTCTCCGGTGCCGAGTCCATTACGATCGGCGATACGGTTACCGCGGTCGACTGCCCGGAAGCGCTTGAATTTGTCAAAGTCAGCGAGCCGACGCTTGAAATGACCTTCTCGGTCAACGATTCTCCGTTTGCGGGACGCGAAGGCAAGTTCGTTACGTCCAGACAGATCAGAGAACGGTTGTATAAGGAACTGCAGAAGGACGTTTCTCTGCGCGTTTCCGACGGCGAAACGACCGATAGCTTCAAAGTCTGCGGCAGAGGCGAAATGCACCTTTCCATTCTGATCGAAACCATGCGCCGCGAAGGATACGAGCTTTCCTGCTCGACGCCCCGCGTGCTTTACAGAGAGATCGACGGTGTCAAATGTGAGCCGATCGAACAGGTTTTCATTGACGTTCCGAACGATTATTCCGGAACGGTTATCGAAGAACTTTCCCGCAGAAAAGGCGATCTGATTTCCATGAACCCGAACGCTGCCGGCACCCGTATGAAGATCGAATACAAGATCCCGACGCGCTGCTTGCTCGGCTATCGCAGCCAGTTCATGACGGTTACCCGCGGCGAAGGCATCATGAATACCGTGTTCGACTCCTACGAGCCGTTCCGCGGAGAAATTCAGCTTCGCTTTACGGGATCGCTGGTCGCTTCCGAAACGGGCGAAACGACCTCCTACGGATTGTACAATACGCAGGAACGCGGTAATATGTTCCTCGGGCCCGCTACCAAGGTTTATGAGGGTCAGATCGTCGGCATGAACCCGAAGCAAGGCGATATTGCGGTCAACCCCTGCAAGCAGAAGCATCTGACCGCTGTTCGTTCTTCCGGCGCCGATGAAAAACTGATTCTCGTTCCGCCGATCATTTTCTCGCTGGAAGAAGCGATCGAGTTTATCGCGGACGACGAACTGATCGAAGTTACCCCCAAGAGCATTCGCCTGCGCAAGCGCATTCTTGACAAAGACCTGCGTTTGAAAGCGGAAGCAAAACTCAAAAACAACAAATAAAGGAGCGTTCGGTATGCGAATTCTGTTTCAAGGGGACAGCGTAACCGATGCAGGCAGAAATTATTCCGATCCTGACGACCTCGGGCCGGGCTACCCGAAATACGCCGCGGAGCGTCTCGGGGAATTATTTCCGGAAAAAGAATTTGTGTTCTTTAACCGCGGTATCAGCGGAAACCGTTCTTCGCAGTTGCTCGCGCGTCTGCAAAGAGACGCGTTGGATTTGAAGCCGGATCTCGTAACGATTCTGATCGGCGTCAATGACAGCTGGCACCGTTACGATCCGGTACATATCTGCACGTCCAAAACGGCGTTCAGAAACAATTTGAAGTCCATTCTTGCACAGATCAAAGCAACCGGTGCGAAGATCGTTCTGTTGGAGCCTTTCTGCCATCAGACGCCCTGCATTCCGAACTTCCGCGATGATTTGAACGGGAAAATCTCGGTTTGCCGTGAACTTGCCAGAGAGTATGCGGACGCATACATTCCGTTGGATGGGCTTCTTGCCGCGAACGACGCCGTAAACGCGTACGATCAGTTTACCAACGACGGCGTTCATCCGAATGAGGAAGGCCGTAAGTGGCTTGGGACGCTTCTTGCCGACGAAATCGCAAAATTGATTTGAACAATATAAGCACCGTGTGATGAGATCGCCGATTATCCGGTAATTTATACGGTGCTTTTTCTTTGTTTTGCGTATTTTTTGATTCTTTTCTATTGACTATTCACGATATTGATGATAGAATAAATAAAATCGTTTTCAAAATATCGAGAAAGGATGCCTTGCTTTATGCGTTTCAAACGGATACTGTTCTTCCTGTTAACTGCATTGATGCTGCTGCCGCTTTTTTGCGCATGCGCGTCTGATGACCCGAACAACGCAAAAGATTTTAACGGGAAAATCATCGGCGTTCTGACCGGTTCCGTTTTTGATACCGTGGCGGAGAAAAATATCCGGGATCCGCAGATCATGTATTTCAATTCGAACGCAGATCTCGCGGTCGCTTTGGAGAGCGGGAAGATCGACGCGTACGTAAATGACGAGCCGGTATGGCGACTCCTTTCCGCGCAATACCCCAATCAAAAGTTGGCGGATCAATTTTCGGTGGAAGACTACGGTTTTATTTTCCCGAAAAATTCCGAGAAAAGCAC
>JAGHTH010000083.1 GCA_018065365.1 Candidatus Coliplasma caballi | reverse complement strand
AACGATCCTCACTCTCGCAATATTCATATATTGCTTCGGTTCGGATCGTCCAATCTGCATCCCTCTGACAAGGTCTCCGGCTGGTTGCAGACCGAGGTGGGTGCAGGGAAAGATATTATGAAAGCGTCGGCGATAAACCGGCGCTTTTGCTTTTATACAGCTAAAGCGGTTTGCTTTGAACAATTTTCCCCTCTCGACGTAAATCAGTACGCCTTCGGATTCGTTTCGTCCAATCTGCCCGGGGTGTGCAGAACGTTCTGGAAAAGCGCGAACTTGTGAGCGGTTTTCCGAGCGCCGCCGTTGAGGTTACATTTGGCAGAAGCACAAAAGCGGCGCATTCTGACGCAGTCTCCGGCTGGTTGCTGGCCAAGGTGGGTGCAAAAAGATTTTAGACTCCGTCGGCGAGCGCATATCACGGTCTCCGGCTGGTTGCTGACTGAGGTTGGTGCAGGGAAAGATATTATGAAAACGCAGGCGATAAACCTGCGTTTCCTTCTTTATACAACTAAAGCGGTTTGCTTCAGTCGGCTTTATGATTCTAACTTTTTTATAACCCTTTGTTTTGCAAAAACTGTTCATTTACTGAATACGCGTACTCTATCCGTCGCCATTCGGCGACACCTTCCCCCCGGGGGAAGGCAAAAGCGAACGGCAGGTTAAAGCAAAATGGTAAGGGCTCTGAAAAACAGGTGCTTTTGCTTTTACTTTTATATATGGTTATATGGTTGTTTTGTATATAGATTTGTATATAGATAAAATGAAAGCATATAGTCAAAGCAGTTTGCTCGGAAGCAATGCTTGGCGGGGTTATTCCTGCGCGGGTGTTTGTTCCTTTTTCTCTCTCCGTTCGGCGATACAGGCGAAAGCGGTATCGAGGGCGGCGACGAGGGCTGCGGCGAGGAGCAAGCCGCCGATGATGTCGGTGTACCAATGAATGCCGGAGAACATTCTGCCGAAAAAGGCGGTCAGCGCGACCAGCGCCGAAACGGCGATCATGGTGCGGCGGATCGTCGGGCGGGAACGGAAATAGCGGTTTGCCATGATTACGACCGAGCCCATAACGGTCAGCACGAGCAGCGTATGGGACGAGGGGTAGGACGCGGCAAGTTCTCCGTCCTCGAGGATCGGGCGATAGTTCAGGGCGATCTTCTCGAAGCCGTAGTACAGCACGCCCAGCAGGATATAGCAGGTGCCGAGCACGAACAGTTCGGGATCGACTTTGCGCAACGACTTACGGGAAAACCACTGGTACGCGCCGAACAGGGCAAACATCGAGCCGGAGGCGATCGCGAAGATGCCGAGCAGGTCGGTGATGACTTTCAGCGTATGGTTAGTGCCGATCGCCTCAAAAAAGAAGACGTTGACGGTGGAAAAGCCGACGAGGGACCCTTGCGGCCCAACGGGCTGCACGTCCGCAAGCAGCACCGCCGCCGTATAGCCGCAGAACAGCAACAGCAGCAGGCAGGTCAGCAGGATCCGGCGTTTGATCGAATCGGAGAGTTTTTTCATGGGGATTCCTTCTTTTTTATATTATGGGATTTACACTACGCGGAGATCGCCGATCGAGGAGGCGACGTTGATCGTGAGCGTGCGGGTGGGGGAAGTCGGATTCGGACGGACGGAGGAATCGCCGATCGAAGCGTTCTTATGGACGATGACGTTCCATTCCGCAGGAACGTGGATCGTGCAGTCGCCGATCCCGGAGTGGATCGTTAAAGTCATCGGATCGGTTTTGCCGCTGTCGGTGTTTTGGAAATAGATGTTGACGTCGCCGATACTGCTTGATACGTCGAAACTTGTTTTGTCGGCGTCGAGGTATTCGATCTTGTCGCTGAACTTGTCGCCGATCTTTTTCGGGATGCCGAGCGATTCTTCGAGCAGCAGTTTGAGTGCGGCGTAGAGGACGAGCACGCCGACGATGACCAGCCAATTATTGACGAAATTCTCGCCGATGCCCGCGAGCGTGCCGATCTCTTTCTCAAACAGCAAGAACAGCGCCGCGACCGGGAACACGATGCCGGCACCGGGCTTTTTGAGCATACTTGCCAACCACGCGATACACGCGACGCCGAGGAAGCATTTCCAAAGCGGAATGGACAGCACCGCGAAATCGGGGCTTGCGGCGAGAAAGAACAGCCCGACGGCAAGCAGGATCAACAGGATCCCGCCGAAGATCTTTTTGCCTTGGGACATCGAAGACAGGTTGATTTTCATAATGAGACTCCTTTTTTACGGTTTGACGCCGTGAATTTCCATCAGACGTTCACGGAACGGTTTATAGTACATCCGCGAAACGTAGATCGTCTTGTCCTGCTTTCCGATGTGCACCTCGCAGACGCCGGTCAGTTCGCGGCGCAGGGAGCGCACTTGCTTCAGGTTTGCGATGCAGGATTTGGACACGCGGAAAAAGTAAGGCGGCAGCAGGTCGGGCAATTCGCAGAGTTTGCGATCGCTGTAATAGAGGTTTCGCTCGGTGTGCGCGGTCGTTTTGTCGTCGTCGGACAGAAAGAACAGGATCTCGGAGGGCGGGATCCAGAATTCCTCGCCGCGCAGATTCAGCGGGATCGCCGACGCTTCACGGAGAGGGATCGTACCCTCGGCGAGCGCGCGCAGGTTTTTGAGGTCTTCGGTCATGGCGGGCGCGCGGGTCACGATCTCCTCGCCCGCGCATTCGGGGTCTATTTCGACGCGGACGGTACGTTTCGTGGCCGGCGCCTCCTTTCAGCGCTTCCGTCGGGATCCGCGGGAAGCTTGTTTACGTGTTCATCATACAAAAAACGCGGGCGTTTGTCAATAGTTTTGCGACAAGTGGTCGATTTTTCGGGGTAAGTTGCAAGGTAGGTCTTGCAAATGAAAAACCGTTGTGGTATAATCAAAAAAGAAAGGAGTCGGTGCGAAATGGCAAACAAAAGAATGTTGGAGGCGGGGAACAAAAAAAGCGCGATCCGCGAACTGTATTCCTACGGATTGGAGCGCGCGGAGGAGATCGGCAAAGACAACGTGTTCGATTACAGCTTGGGCAACCCCAACGTGCCGCCTCCGAAAGAACTGACCGCCGAATTGGAGCGGTTATTGAAAGAGGAAGATTCCGTCGCGCTGCACGGGTACACGCCGTCGATCGGCGACACAGGCGCGCGCGCTTCGATCGCGGGCTATCTGAACAGGACGTACGGGCTGACGCTCACGCGGCACGATTTCGTGCTGACCTGCGGCGCCGCCGCGGGACTTGCCATGGCGCTGCACGCGCTGGTCGAGGAGCCGGGCGACGAAGTGGTGGTGTTCGCGCCGTTTTTCCCGGAGTACCGGCTGTTCGCGGAGCAGGCGGGCGGGAAGCTGGTCGTCGTTCCGACCGAAGCCCCGGAGTTTGCGCCCGACGCGGACGCGCTTGCGAAAGCGATCACGCCGCGGACGAAGGTCGTGATCTTAAACAACCCGAACAACCCGACCGGCGCGGTATATTCCGAAAAGGACGTAAAACGCGTCTGCGAGGTATTGGAAAAGTGCGGGCATCCGGTCTGGCTGCTTTCCGACGAGCCGTACCGCGACCTCGTGTTTGAGGGCGACAAGCCGCCGTTTCTGACCAAATATTACGCGCGGACGCTGGTCTGCTTTTCGTACAGCAAGGTGCTTTCCATTCCGGGCGAGCGGATCGGCTATCTGCTGGTCAATCCCGCCATGCCGGAGAGGGACGAGGTGCTTGCCGCGGTCATCGGCGCGGCGCGTGCGCTCGGGTACGTTTGTGCGCCGACGCTCTGGCAGCGGGTATTGCCCGCCGTGCAGGGCGTAACGAGCGATCTTTCGGTGTACCGCGAGAACGGGAAGCTGCTCTACGACAAATTGACGTCGCTCGGGTTTTCCTGCGTGCGACCGCGGGGCGCGTTCTACCTGTTCGTCAAGGCGCCGGGCGGCGACGCGCGGGCGTTTTCCGAACTTGCGAAGCGGTTTGAACTGCTGTTGGTGCCGTCGGATTCGTTCGGCGTTCCGGGGTACGTGCGGCTGGCGTATTGCGTGAAGCGCAGTATGATCGAGCGGTCGTTTACGGCGTTTGAGAAGCTGGCGCTCTGCAAAGCCGGGAATTGACGGGAAAACACGATCCATCGGCTATATAAACAAACTATATAAATAAAAATAAGGAAGGTGCTGCAAAATGATTCGTTACGCGATCGCGCCGGACACGTTCAAATTGGTGTACGGCGACTATGACCGTTTCCACCCGGAAATGCTGGATGGAATGGGCAAAGAACTGGCGCTTTGCGCCGGCAGAAACATGACGGCTTGCTTTCAGGTGCTGGTCGTTTCGGACGAGCCGTGGGCTCTGAACGTCGGAAAGGCGCTGTGGCTCTCGCAGAAAGGCCCGGTGCAGACCGTTCGCGTCGCGGCGGGGCAGGGAGTCAAGGTCAACATCGAGGAGATGCACGAAGACGACGACCGCTTCTTCCGCGCGGACGCGCTTCTGACGCAGGACGTTACCGAGCAGCCGGCGAACTATACGCGCGCGGTGTTCTGTGAGATCGACGTTCCGTCGTCGGCGCAGCCCGGCGAAAAGGAGTACGAGGTTTCGATCTACTCGCAGAGAATGTTCGAGGACGAAGAAAAGGTCGGCAGCGTCAAGGTCAGATTGGAAGTTCTGCCGTACGTTCTGCACAACACGCGGGATAACAAGTTCCACCTCGATCTGTGGCAGCATTTGTCGAACCTGGCGAGAAAGCACGAAGTTCCGCTTTGGAGCGACGCGCATTTCCGCGTGATCGAGCGTTACGTCGCGTCGATGGCGGATCTCGGGCAGAAAGCCGTTACGCTGGTCGTAACCGAGGGGCCGTGGGGCGGGCAGTCCTGCTTCAACGAGTACCGCATGGCAGCCAACCTGTTTGAATATTCGATCGTTCCGCTGACACGGACGAAAGAGGGAAAATTGCAGGCGAATTTCTCGCCGATGCAAAAGTACATCGACCTTTGCGCGCGGTACGGGATTAAGGACGAACTTTCGCTGTACGGATTGATGAACGTGTGGTGCAAGCCGGAAAGAGGATTCGGGAAGATCGCCGCGGACGATCCGGACGCTTTGCGCGTGAGGGTGTTCGACGAGGAGAGCGGCACCTATCAGTTCTTGCGCAAAGAGGAGGAATTGGAGGAGTACATCGGTCTGCTCACCGACTATTTCCGCAAAACCGGTCAGCTTGACCGCGTGCGCATTGCCGCGGACGAGCCCGCCGACGTGGAAAAGTACCGCAGGTCGTTGGAGCGCATGAAGAAGATCGCGCCCGACCTCAAATACAAGGCGGCGATCAACCACGCCGAGTTCATCGAGGAGTTCGGCGAGGACATCTGCGATTTCGTTCCGTACTCGGCGCACCTGTTCACGCATCTGGACGTTCTGCAGAATTACCGCCGCACGATGAAAGGCAAGCGATTCCTGTGGTACGTTTGCTGCGGGCCGGAGTGGCCGAACACGTTCTTGCGTTCCGACCTGTGCGAAACGCTGTGGATCGGGGTGTTCACGTCGTTGTGCAGAATGGACGGCTTTTTGCGGTGGAATTACACCGTGTTCAACGACAACCCGCGGAAAGACATCCGCTACGGCATTTTTGCCGCGGGCGACACCAACTTCGTGTACCCGTCCGCCGACGGCGGCGTGCTGCTGACCTTGCGGTACAAGGCGCTGCGCAGAGCGATCCGGCTCTACGAGCTGTGCGAGGAATACCGGGCGAAGTTCGGCGACGAAAAAGCCGACGGGCTGATCCGGACGGTCGTGCTGAAAGACGACACGAAAGCGTATTACAAGGACGGACATTACAAGTCCGACGTCGTGAATCTGAACGCCGAAGCGTATGAAATGCTGCAAAAAGAACTGCTCACGGGGCTTTCTTCGGCAGAATGACGGAAGAAAAAGCGAAAATTTGTTTGTATTTTCCAAAAAAAATTTTACAAAGGGACTTTACAAACGATAAAATTTGTGATATTATGTAAATACCAAAAAAATCTCATAAAGGAGAAATAGACAATGAAAAGAATTCTTGCATTCGTTTTGGCTGCAATGATGGTTCTCGCTTGCGGCGCGGCTATGTTCGTTTCCGCTGACGGCGCTACCAACGTTGCTCCCGAAGCAACCTACGAGATCCACTCGCTGTATCAGCAGCAGAGCGTTTCTCCGTGGGGCTGGTCCGATAACCCCGCCGATGCGAAATACATCGATGACACGGGTCATGACCTGACCGACGGCAAACATGCGGAGAACCCCGCTGCTTACAGCGATGCCGCATGGGTTGCAATGTCCACCGCACATCCGGACTTCAACCATGAGAAACCCTGCTACCTGATCTTCAAACTGAAGGAAGCTACCGACGTCGGTACGATCCTCGTTACCGTCGGTAACATCGGCAGCTCCGGTATTGAAGAGACCGCAGCAATCACCGCTCAGGGTTCCGCCGACGGCGTAACCTACGGCGAAGAAGTTCTCGGCGCATACGTTGACGGTATTCCCGCAAAAGAAACCGAAGGCGACTACAAGATCGTTCTGAACGAGAACTGCTCTTACGTCAAACTGAACTTCTACTCCAAGAAGCTCGTCGCTAACGCGTTTGCGGCAGTAGAAGCAGAAACCAGAGAAGCTGACTGGATCTCCGCACTCGGCGAACAGTACAAGGGCAGCTCCGTCGGCTGGATGTTCTTCGACGAAGTCCAGATCTTCAACGACGGCGTTGCAAAGAAAGCAGAGACCTGGGAAGATTCCTACAAGGTTGACGAAGAAACCGGCAAAGCATCCGTTGCACATCCTTACGGCTACGTTTGGGACATCGACCTGTTCGAAGGCGCTGTCAACGAGACCGTTTCGATCTGCGCTACTCCTTCCGAAGGTACCGGCGCGGGTTCCAACCCGACTTACTGTGGCTGCAACCCCACTTGGGCAATCACCCTGCTTCTGAAGAAGTTGGATGACGGCACCTATGAGGCAGTGAAGGACGCAATCGTTTCTCCCGGCGCAGGTGCAGACGCAGTCGTCACCATCGGCGAAGACGAAGTTGCGATTATCGTTCATTCCGCTTCTTCCTGCCCTGCTGATGATGAAAAGTATCCGAACTGGAAAGACAAGATCGTTGCTATGTCCACCAAGGCAGGCGACAAGTTCACCATCGAAGGCGTTGACTTCGAGAAGAAAGAACTCAAAAACGCAAAACTGACCGCTCTGATCCCCGGTGCGAAACCCGCTACCGTGAAAGAAGAGATCACCGTTGACGGTAAGCTCGACGATACCGGTTGGGACGACGCAAAGTGGATCACCGTTAATTCTGAAAACGGCGTGTTCCAGAACAAAGAATCTGATGAAGCAAGCAGCACTCTGAACTACAAGTTCCAGATGCGTTCCGATGACGAGTACCTCTACGTTGGCGCAGAACTCGGTGATCCCGTAAAAGAAGGCGGCAACGGCAACGGTACCTGCATCCGTCTGTGGCTGAACAACAAAGAAGGCGCAACCATCTTTACCGATCTGCTTGAAATCTCTTATAAAGATGGCAAGGTAGCTACTTGCGCAAAGGTTAACGAGTCACTGACCACGAACTCGGCAAAGAACTATGATGCATCTTCTCTTGAAGCTGCACTGACCTCCGATGCCAACAAGACCTACGTCGAATTCAAGATCAAACTCGATGAAATCGGCGCAGAAGAAAGCTTCAACTACTTCTTCCAGTATTCCAACAAGCCCGAAGACAGAAATGACTGCCTGTTCTATCCGGCAATCACCTTTGGCGAAGCAAACCGCCTTGAATTCTTCCCCTACAACAAGTGGGATGAAGCAACGCAGGCAACCGTCAAAACCGCAGACATCGCTCTGGGCGAAAAAGAAGAGCCCGTAACTCCTCCCGCACCGGTTGACACCTACGCAGAAGAAATCGCTGCAAAGGTCGGCGAGCCCGAGGAAGACGCGAAGTTCGACGTTGTCGTCAAAGCAGAAGTCGGCGAAGACAACAAGAAGGTTACCGTAACGATCTCGTTCGAGAACCTGAAAGAAGA
>JAGHTH010000070.1 GCA_018065365.1 Candidatus Coliplasma caballi | reverse complement strand
CTGGACGGCGCGATCCGGAAATATTCGGAGATCCCGGTGCAAGACGTGCTGGATCTGGGCTGCGGCACCGGGAAAATTACGGCGCTGATGGCGGACAAAGGGTACGGAATGGTCGGCGTCGATCTTTCCGCCGAGATGCTCAACCTCGCGCGCGAAGCCAACGAGGGCAAGAACACCCTGCTTCTGATGCAGGATATGCGGGAATTTGAACTGTACGGGACGGTGCAGGCGGCGTATTCGTCGTTTGACTGCCTCAATTATATCGAGAGCGCCGCCGATCTGCGAAAGGTGTTCCGGCTGATCGCGAATTACTTGGAGCCGGGCGGGGTGTTCGTGTTCGACGTGAACACCGAGTACCGTTTCCGCACCGAGTACGGCGACAACGTGTTTACCTACGAGTTCGAGGATGATCTGCTGGTGTGGCGCAACGAGCCGCTCGGGAGCAAGGTCGGGACGCGGTTTGTGCTGGATCGGTTTTACGATCGGAAAGACGACGGGACGTGTCGGTTTGAGCACGAGGAGCAGGAAGAATTTTTCCACCCGGAGAAGCGGATTCTGCTTGCCTGCGCGGCGGCGGGATTGACTCCCGTGGCAAAGTTCGGCGGTCTTCACGGCGAGCCCTTGACCGAAACCTCCGGCAAAGCGTTTTATATTCTTAAGAGGTAAGTTTTTTGAAAAAGGGAACGAGCGCGACCGCCGCCTGTGGCGGAAACAGGGAGAGCGAGTTCGTGCCGCGGTCGAAATTTTGAGAGCCGCACCGTCGGCGAGCAGAAAATTTCGGGAACCGCAAACCGGGAACGAAAAGACTTTTTTGCGAAAAAAGTTTTTTCCGAAAAAACCATAATAAATAAAGAGAGGTATTTCCATGGAAAGAGCATACGAAAAGCTGATCCGGTACGCGAAAGTACACACGAAATCGGACGAAAATTCGACGGCGACGCCGTCCACGGCGATCCAGTTTGACCTGGCGAAGCTGCTGGAAAAAGAGCTGCGCGAAATGGGCGCGTCGGACGTGGTGCTGACGGACACCTGCGACGTGTACGCCAAAATTCCCGCGACGAAAGGCATGGAGAAGAAAGCAAAAGTGGGCTTTATCGCGCACGTCGATACCTCGCCGGACTTTTCGGGCAAGAACGTGAAGCCGATCCTGCACGAGAACTACGACGGCAAGGACATCGTTCTGCCGCTGTGCAACCGCGTGATCTCGGTCTCCGATTTCCCCGCACTCAAGGAAAAAGTCGGCAAAACCATTCTGACCGCTTCGGGCGACACGCTGCTCGGGAGCGACGATAAGGCGGGCATCGCGGAGATCATGGTGCTTTGCGAGCGGCTGCTCAACGAGGATATCCCGCACGGAACGGTCTGCGTGGCGTTCACGCCCGACGAGGAGGTCGGCAGAGGCACCGAGTCGTTCGACATCGGGCAGTTCGGCGCGGACTTTGCTTATACGCTGGACGGCGGCGCGGTCGGAGAGGTCGTCAGCGAGAATTTCAACGCCGCGAGCGCGAGCGTAACCGTTCACGGTGTCAACGTGCATCCCGGCTCCGCGAAAGACATTATGGTCAACGCCTGCCTGGTCGCAATGGAACTGAACGCCCTGCTTCCCGCGGGCGCCATTCCGGCAAAAACGACCGGTTACGAGGGCTTTTTCCACCTGAACGGCATGGAAGGCAACGTCGAGCAGGCGAAACTGCACTATATTCTGCGCGATCACGACCTGAAAAAACTGCGTGAGAAAGAAAAGGTGTTCCGCAGCGCCGTCGCGGCGATCAACGGGCGGTACGGAGCGGGTACCGTCGAGGCGAAGATCAAAGAGGGGTACCGCAATATGCGCGAGGAACTTGACAAGCACCCCGAAGTTGTGGAAGCGGCGATGCGCGCGACCGAAAAGCTGGGCATTACGCCGATCACGACGCCGATCCGCGGCGGTACCGACGGCGCAAACCTGACCAACGCCGGTCTGCCCTGCCCGAACCTCGGTACCGGCTCGGCGGGCTTCCACGGCCCGATGGAGCATTCCGTCGTGGAGGATATGGACCTGTGCGTCGAGGTGCTGCTCGGCATTTTGAAAGAAACGATGTAGGTCGCCTACTGCGTAGGCGGGAGGTCGTTCACATCCGTTTCGCGTCTGTGAACGGGAGGTCGCACGCTTCCGCGTGCGATAGGTTGCTCGTTTCACTCGCAATAGGAAAAGTTGAGGCAGGAAAACGCGTTTTCTTGCGTTCGGTTCAATTCTGTGCTTTGCGTAAATTTGCCATAGCAAACGGCAAGAAACAAGGCGCCCTTTTCACACAATCCCTACGGGCTTGTGCGGGAGCTGTTGAGCCCTCGGC
>JAGHTH010000185.1 GCA_018065365.1 Candidatus Coliplasma caballi | reverse complement strand
GCGCTGACCATTTTCTGCTTCGGACTTTCGTGGCCGATCTCGATCCGCAAGTCCTACATTTCCCGCACCGCGAAAGGCAAGAGCGTGGTGTTTGAGATCCTGCTGATCGTCGGTTACGCGTTCGGAATCGCCCGCAAGTTCATTCAGATCTACGGGCTCGGCGAAAAGATCACGTTTGACACGCTCGAGGGTTGGATCTTCTTCTTGAGTTTTATCTTCTATTTCCTCAACTCGATCGAGATTTCCATTGACATCGCGCTGTATTTCCGCAACCGCAAGCTCGATATGCAGGCGAAAGAACGCCACCGCATCAAGAACGAGGCGACTGCGAAGAAACTCGAAGAGGCGGAAAAACTGCTGCAGGACAAAGGGGATAATTCGTGAGAAAAGCGCTCTGCTTTCTCGCGCTTTTAGCGGCGGTCTTATGTCTTTTCGGATGTGAAACGGAGAAAAAACCGCTGACGGCAGGCGAGATTTCGTTCGCCCCCGGCGAGCCGATGGAAGCGGATTACCTTGAGAAACTCAAAAAAGACAACCGCGTAAGCAGGCGGGAATTCGTTGCCGACGGGTTTGCTTACGGCGTCATACTGTACGGAGACGAGTTGGAAACGACGGCGCAAACGCCGTTTTCCGTGGAAGCGGAAGAAAAAGACGGCGCGCTGATCTTACGCGTGCGCGGTGCCGACGCTTTGCACCCCGTTCTTTTGCCGGAATGGCCGGCATGGAGCGGTCGCGACCTGCTTGCGCTGTACGACGAAAGCGGGTTTCGCGAATACCTGCTTCCCGCCGGAGCGAATGGCGACCGCACGGCGTTCCGCGCCGATCACGACGGGGAATACCGCGTCATGCCGGCAAAACCGGCGCAGTCCGGCCATACCGTCTTCTTTTCGATCGACAGCGAGGCGCTTTTGTGGGATCTGTACGGAACGGAAGAATATTTAGATATTCTGGCGCGCGACGGATATACGCTCCACCCGACCGCGATCGAGTTCACACCCGGAGAAACGGCGTACGAACTGTTGAAGCGGGTGTGCAAAGAGCGGTCGATCCCCGTGGTCTCGGAAGTGATGTCGGCGACCGGTACGGAATACGTAACCGGGATCGGCGGTCTGCCCGCGTTCGACAGCAACGGCTGGATCTATCTCGTCGGCGGGAAGTTTGAAATGGTCGGCGCGGACGAATATGTTTTGCGCGACGGCGACCGGATCGCGTTCCGGTATTCCGGACAGTTCGGGATGGATCTCGGCGTCCGAATGGAGTGAAACGAAAAAACTTTTTCGTTTTTTCGGACTTTCCTCTTGACGAGCGGGTAAGGATTTGTTAATATAATAACGAACAGAATCATCAATTTGCAAGGAGAACTTGATTTATGAAAATTATTACGATCAGCCGTGAATTCGGCAGCGGCGGCAGAGAACTCGGGAAGCGCATTGCGGAACATCTCGGCTTTGACTATTACGACCGTGAGATCGTTACGGAGATCGCGACGCGCTGCGACGTAAGCGAGGGCTACGCGAAATATCTGCTGCGCCATCAGTTCCCGGCATCCGCGAACATTACGGTGCGGTCGTCTTTCTCGATGCCGTCCGTTCTGCAGGCGGAACAGCTGCAGGTGCTTCGCGCGCAGACGAGCGTGATCGAGGACGTTGCCAAACTCGGCAGAGATTTCGTCATCGTCGGACGCAACGCCGACATTCTGCTTGAGGAATATCACCCGTTCAACATTTTCGTTTGCACCACCAAGGAAGCGGCGATCAAACGTACGATGGAACGCGCGAATCCGGGCGAGGAACTGACCGAAAAAGAGATCCTCAAGAATATGAAGATCATCAA
>JAGHTH010000170.1 GCA_018065365.1 Candidatus Coliplasma caballi | reverse complement strand
CGAACAAAAGATCGAAAAATTCCCCGCGCTCGGCCACGATTTCGAGGAACTGCAATCCACCACACCGACCTGTGAAGACTTTGGCGTCGTCAAAAAAATCTGCAAAAACTGCGGATTGGAAACCACGACCACCGAGGAACCGCTCGGACACGAATGGGACGGCGATCCCGAAGATTACGTTTCGCTCCACACCTGCGCCCGCTGCGGAGAACGCAAAGCGTTCGACAGCCCGGATCCGTTCTCGGAACGCTTTGAGACGGGCTACACCGAGGGAATGGAATCGGAAGCGCAGCAACTCGTCGAAAACATCAAAGCGTTTCTGGAAGCCGCTGACGGCTCCGCGGAAGACCTCTGCGGAATGTACGACGACCTCGAAGCACAATGCGACCTGCTCGCCAAAGCGCGCGACCGCGCGGACGCCATTACCTACCTCGACGAAAGCAAAACGGACGAATTTTTGAAGATCGGTGGTCTCCTCGAGGATCTGTTCGTAAAACGCCGCGAGCTGTACGTTCTGACTTATAACAGCGACTATCGCGACGCGGTGTTCGCCGATTGGGATCCCGAGGAACTGGAAGATTACATCCATTCCTGCGAAGCGAAATCCGATCCCGAATACGCCCGCCTGGTCGCCCGTGCCGACGAGATCAGCAACGCGGTCATCCAACTTGCCATGAACGATCCCTCGGTGCCCTCCATGCTCGCCGAACTCGTCGGGATCAATAACCAAATCGCCAAATACAACGGCTACGCCAACTACTACGAATACGCGTACCCCGAACTTTACGGCAGAGCGTACGGCGCGGAACAAACCGACCGCTACTCCGATTACGTCGAGGAATACGTCGTTCCCTACTACAACAAACTGCTCGCCGAATACGAGGAACTGCAAAAAAATCCCGCGCTGGATCGCGTTTCGGAAAAAGGAGCGCAGCTGACCGACACCGACCTGTTCGAAAGCGAATTCGCCCGCGACGCGTTTGCGGCGTATCTGAAAGAGATGAACGTGGACGGCATCGATATGTTCGAACTGATCAACGACCTGTTCCGCGACGGCAGAATTCTGTTCGGCAACGCCGAGGCGGCGTTCACGGCGGCGGACCTGCCGGACGATCCGTACGTGTATTTCAAGCACCACGAATACTACTCCTCGCTGTTCACCGTCTGCCACGAATTCGGGCATTACACCTACTTTGCCGTTCAGCCCGAACTGACCGGGCTTGACTACGACCTCGCCGAAACGCACTCGCAGGGCAACGAAATGCTGCTGCTGGCGTTCTTGCGCGAATGGCTGCCCGCGCAGGCGAAAACCGACGAAGAACGCGCCGACATCGAGTATATGTTCGAGCTTACGCGGATGTATCGGGAACTTTCCTTCTTAAAATCGGTCATCCGCTCCGAGCGCGTGGATTACTTCGAGTACCTGCTCTATACCGGCAAAATCAAAACGCAGGACTACGCCGCTTACATTGCCGAACATTTCCCGGCAGATACCTCCGCGAATTACCTGATCTACGTTGCGACCTATTCTCCCTGCTACTATATTTCCTATTCCGTGTCCGCTCTCCCCTCCCTGCGCCTCTACGATATGGCGTGCGAGGACTTTGACGCGGCAAAGGAAGCGTATTTCAAACTGATGACCTACCCCGACGCGATCGGCGAGACCTACGAACTCGACGGTTTCCTCTACTCTACCGCCACCTACGAGGAAATTCTGAACTACTCCGGTATCGGCTCCCCGTTTGAAAAATCGTTCTACGAGCCGTTTATGGAATGATCCCCGTACAGTCGGGAAAAAGTTGGGCAAACCGGAAAGCTTCCAAATCAATCAAATCAACCGTGCTGTGATATCTGCAGCACGGTTTTTCTGTTCCGTAAACGCATCCCCTGCCTGCTATTGCAGGAAGCAAAGACAATCTGCCCCCCTCTCTGCCCGCGCGATCTCCTCCGCCGAAACGCGTTCGCGATCCCCCCTGACAGAATTTCATCGCTTGTTTTCACGTTTGCTTCGGCGTATGCTTTTCCGCGCCGCCGCGTTCCGCGCTCAACCTTTCCTGCCGCAATGCCCTCATCGCCACGCTTTCTGCCGACTTTCCCAAATAAAAATCATCGCCGGGCGCTCCGAAGAACGCCCGGCGTTTTTCCGGCTATTAAGCCGTTGGTGTTTGGTTTTGTTCGACTCAGTTCTCGTCGAAGGATGCCTGGCCCATCACGACTGCTTTGAGCAGCTGATAGTCGAATGCATCGACTTCGTCATCGTCGGTCAGGTGCATACGCTCAAATTCGGCCTCGGTGGGTTCGTAGGTACCCATGACGCATGCCTTCAGCATCTGGTAGTCGAATGCATCGACCGCACCGTCGCCGTTGATATCGCCCTTGAGGTACTTGTCTTTCACGGTGATGAATGCGTTGGTCAGTGCCTGGTTGTCAGCCACGCCGCGCATTGCGTTGAGGTCAACGTTGTGGAGAGTCAGCAGCTTGCCGACTTCGATGCCGGTGGGCTTGCCGCAATCGTTGTGAACCGCAAGGATGAAGCCACCCTCGGGGCAAACGATGTCGGACTTGTCGTTCAGTGCATCGTCCTTCACTTCACCAACGTGTTCGTTGACTTCAACAACCACGCCGTCCTTGTCGACAACGTAGATGAAGAAGTAGTGCAGATCCTTGCCTGCGCCGTTGTTGCCGAGCGCAACAAGTTCTTTGACGGTCATGTTGTCGCCTGCGAGGACAAACGACACGCCGCCGGCGTACTTCGCACCTGCGAAACCGATCGTCTTTGCGCCGTCCGGCAGCTCTTCGAGCTTGTCGGGCTGTGCCTTGACAACGGGAGTTGCGTCACGGTTTTCGGTTGCGCCGCAAGCGCACTCGTAAACAGTGTAACCTTCTTTTGCGAGCGTAGGAGCAACAACGTCGCCCTTCTTGAAGTCATGAACGTGAACGGTGATCCAGGAGTTCGTCAGCTTCTGAGTGTCCTCAACGCCGCGCATATTCTCAAGGAGAACATTGTGGAGCGTGATAACGTTGCCGACCGCGATGCTCTTGAAGTTCGCGTTCACGCCGTCGCAATGAACTGCGATCGCGAAGCCGCCTTCCGGCACCTTCATAGAAGCCGCCTTGGTGGTTCCGGAGCCGCCGGTATGAACCGCGGTGATCACGATGCCGTCTTTATCGCAGACCACGACGTCCCACCAAGCAAGCTCGTCGGATTTGCCGTTGCCGAGAGCGACGAGTTCGCCGACGGTCGTTTCGCCGTCACCCGCGAGGACGCAGGATGCAGCCGCATCAAAATACAGACCTGCATAGGTAAGTCTGAATGCGCTGCCGTCAGTAGGCATTTCTTCGTTCGCGCGCTCGTAAACTTCGATTTCGTCGATCATGCAGAAGTTGGTGTGCTTCTGAATGGTGAAACGGATGTACTTCGCTTCAACGGGTTCGAACGAGTAAGCGAGCCAGATCGCGTTCCAACCGGAGGTCTGCGGTTCTTTCTCATACTCTTCGTACGCGACCTGCGTGTAGGCCTCACCGTCTTTGGAAACTTCGATCTTCACGGATTTCGGGTTGGAAATACCGGAAGAGTTGGTGCAGAACAGCGTGTGGAAACGTGCAATGGAGATCGTTTCCACTTCCGCGAGCTCGACCACAGCGGTGTTGTCACCCTGCAGGTTGCACCACTCGCCTTCGATCCATCTCACGGTGTTGGAAATAACGCCGTCGGTCAGATCGGTATGGTAGTTGCCCGTTGCCTGCGTAGCGATCACATTCTGACCGAGTGCAAGGTTAACGGCAGAAGCGGGCTGTGCCATCACGATAGGCGTTTCGTTGCAGATGATTTCTTTGCCGCAGTCAGAGCATTTGCAAATGTCATAGCCCTTCTTTGCAAGCGTAGGAGCAACGGTCTCTTTGAGTTCAAAGCTGTGCTTGTGGATTTCCACAAACGCGTTGGTCAGCTTCTGATTGTCAGCCACGCCGCGCATATTCTTGATGAGAACATTGTGAACGGTGAGCTTGTCGCCGGCGTCGATCTCTGGTTTGCCGAGATCGCCGTGGAAGCCGAGGATGAAGCCGCCCTCGGGGCAGATCACATCAGACTTCACACCGTCGGGTTTCCCAAGCGTCTCATACTCTTCGATCACGTTGCCTTCGGCATCGCAAACGTAGGTATAAACGTAGTTAAGGTCTTTTGCAGTGCCGTAACCGAGTTCGGTCAGCTCTGCAACGGTCATCTTATCACCTGCAAGGATGAAGGAGATGCCGGTCGCATACTTGTATCCTGCGTAGTTGATGAACACGAGGTTGCTGCCGGTAGCGATCTCGGTAGCGGTTGCTTCGGACGTCCACACAGCGTAAGGAAGAACCTTCGTGCGGCCGGTGCCCTCGGGAAGCTCAACGCTCGGGTAGAACAGGCAGATGTTCTCGTTCACCTTGTTGGAAACAGCCATGTGATAGGTGAAGCCGTTCTCGCCGCCGAATTCAGCGAGCGGGAT
>JAGHTH010000212.1 GCA_018065365.1 Candidatus Coliplasma caballi | reverse complement strand
AAATAGACCTGCCCGAATTTGCCTTCCTCGATCTGTTTGCGCAGATAGCAGTTCTTCTCGCCGAAACGTCCCGGCGCCGCGAGCATGAATTTCACGCCGTTCTTTTTCACGGCTGCCGCGATCTGCTCCGCGAGCTCGTCCGAAACGGTCAGCGGTTTTTCGCAGATGACGTGCTTGCCGGCGTTCAGCGCGGCGATCGCGACGGGCGCGTGCCCGTTGTTCCAGGTGCAGACGTCAACCGCCTGAATGTCGGCTTTCGCGAGCATTTCTTCCACGGAGCCGTAGTATTCCGGAATGCCGAATTTTTCCGCCGCTTCTTTTGCGCGGTCAAGATTCAGGTCCGCGATCGCAACGATCTGCGTGTTGTCGCATTTCTGATATGCGGGGAGATGTGCGTTGCAGGCAATATTGCCGGCACCGACGATACCGATTTTCAACTTTTCCATAGTGAAACTCCTTTTTTATTCCGGACGGTTATGCCCGCCTGTTTTTTCTTATTATAACACTTTCTTTTTTGTTTTGCAATATTGACAAGCAAGAAAATATGGTATAAAATAGAAAATAATGAAAAAATAACTACCATAAGGAGTGTATGACAGTGTTTGAAAGTTTGGAGCGCGCGAAACCCGCGCTGAAGAAACTGATTTCCGAATTGCGAAAGGAATATGCTTACGCTTCCGTGCTGGCGACCGCGTCCGACGGAAGATCGTGGCGCATCAGCCGCAGCGGACCTTCGATCGGCACCGGCGTGCTCGGCGGCGGCAACGGCTACGTTGTCCGCGTGTTTGACGAAACGGGCTGCGCCGAGTATTCGTTTAACGAGTTTTCGGAAGAAAAGATCCCGGAGATCCTTTCTGCGATGAAAAAGCGCTTTGCGGAGCAGAACGCCGCGGTCGGTGCGACCGTCCGTCCTCTCCCGACGCCGATTCCGAAAGACGAGCCCGCCGTTTTGAAAATAGAGACGGCGTACAAGCTTGATCCCCGCGCTCTCGGCGACGAGGCGATCCTCAACAAGCTGAACGAAATTCGCGAAAAGGGGCTTTCCAAAGAGGGAATCCTCGACGTGAACTGTTCGGTTTCCTATCTATCCGCGCGCAAACTGTTCCTTTCGGAACATCGCGATCTGGATCAGACGGTCATGTGGACGAACGGTGCCGTCATCGCGATGGCGTCCAGAGGGGAAGAGATCAAGGATTACTACCAGCCCTATTCCGTGTTGGGCGGCGCCGAATTGCTCGACGAAATGGGCGGCAACATCGACGAGATCACGGACAAAACGCTTGAACTTCTGACGAGCGAGCCCATCGTTCCCGGCGAATACGAATGCGTCTGCGATCCCGAAACGACCGGCATGATCGTCCACGAGGCGTTCGGACACGGCGTGGAAATGGATATGTTCGTCAAAGATCGCGCCCTTGCAAAGCAGTTCGTCGGCGGAACGGTCGCGAGCGGGTTGGTTACGATGCACGACGGCAGTGCCGTGGACGAAGTCGCGACGATGTTCTTCGACGACGAGGGAACGCTCACGGGCGATACCGTCGTGATCGACAAGGGAACGCTGAAAGGCGGAATGTGCGACGCGCTTTCCGCGCTGCGTCTCGGCGTGGAACCCACCGGCAACGGCAGACGCGAGAGCTACGAGCGCAAGGCGTACACCCGTATGACCAACACTTACTTTACGGCAGGCACCGCGACGCCGGAAGAAATGATCGCTTCCGTCAAATACGGTTTCCTGCTGCAAAACCCCTCCAGCGGCATGGAAGATCCGAAAAACTGGGGAATTCAGTGTATGGTCAGCATCGCGCGTGAGATCAAAGACGGCAAACTGACCGGAAAGATCTTCTCTCCGATCGTGCTGACCGGCTACGTTTCGGATCTGCTGAAATCGGTTACGATGATGAGCGGAAAGATCGAACTTTCCGGCACCGGCTACTGCGGCAAGGGCTATAAAGAATGGGTCAAGGTTTCGGACGGCGGTCCGTATATGAAAGCCCGCATCCGTTTGGGTTGAAAGGAGTGTGGAACAGATGATCGAACGTATCAGACTCGCGCTGCATGACTGCGGCGTTGAAAATTGGCTTCTCAAAGAGATCCGCACGGAAAGCGGGGAATTGTTTTTCGTCAAACGGGAACTCGATACCCGCCGCATCAAAGACACGCTGAAATATGCGCTGACGCTGTTTACGAACGGCGAAAAGAACGGCAAAAAGACGCGCGGCTCCACGAGCGTGGAATTGCTTTCTTCGATGACCGACGCGGAACTTCGCACGGCGATCGACGGTGCGAAATACGCTTCCGGCTTCGCGCAGAACCCGTTCTACGAGCTTCCCGACGCCGAGCGGGGCGAAACGGTGCGTAAACAGGGCGCGCTTGCGGAAGATCCGCTGGCGGTCAGCTTGGGAAAAATGACCGAGGCGTTGTTTGCGCCGGACGTCCGCGCCGACGCATTCTTGAATTCCGCCGAACTGTTCGCGGTGCGCAAATCCGTCAGAATCCTGTCGAGCAAAGGCGCCGACGTGTCCTGGACGGACGCGCGCATCGAAGGCGAATTCGTGGTGCAGTGTAAAGAGCCGGAGGACGTCGAAATGCACAACCGCTTCGCCTATGACGAATGCGATACCGAAGCGTTGAAAGCAAGAGTGGAGGAGGCGCTGACCTTCGTCTGCGACCGTGCAAAAGCGCAGAAAGTGCTGAAAAGCGGGAAATACGACCTGATCCTCACGGGCGAACAGCTCGCGACGGTGCTTTCCTATTATCCTTCCCGCGCCGAAGCGCCGATGCTCTATGCGGGCTATTCCACCTGGAAGGTCGGGGACGACGTGCAGGGCAAATGCAAAGGCGAAAAACTCGACCTGACACTTTGCGCGACCGAGCCGTACAGCGCGGAGGGCATTCCGATGAAAGACCTGCCGTTCCTTTGCGGCGGAAAACTGACCGCCGTCCACGGAAACAACCGCTTCTGCCGTTACCTCGGTGTCAGACCGACCGGCGAATACGAAAAACTCCGCTGCGAGAATCGCGGAAAAGTGCCGTTTGCGGAAATGAAGAAAAATCCCTGCCTGCTGGCAGTAACCTTCTCCGATTTCCAGATGGACGAATTCACGTCGCGTTTCGGCGGCGAGATCCGGCTTGCGTATCTGATCGACGGCGAAAAAGTAACCGCCGTAACGGGCGGCTCGGTCAACGGCAGTTTACTGGAATTGCAGGGGAATCTGGTCTTTTCGGAAGAAACGTTCCGGAACGCCGAATACGAAGGCCCTTACGCCGCTCTGTTTACCGGCGTGAGCGTTGCCGGGACAGAAGGAGAAAACGCATGACCGATCTTCCGCACGAAACGAAAAAACGGGACGACGAACTTTCGCCGATGGATTGCGAACATTGCGTGTTCTGGATCTACGACGAAGAAAACGACGAAGATTTCTGCGAGTACGACTTTGACGAAGACGAACTGAAGAACGCCCGCCACGCCGGCGCTTCCTACACCGGCACGTCTGCAACTCCCGTTTGCCCGTATTTCCGTCTGTACGACGAATACGGAACGGTCAGAAAGCAGAACTGACTTCCGAACGGCGAAGCGATGGTTTCGCCGGGGAAAGAGTACGTTATGAAAAAGTATGCCCCCTACGTAAAAAAATATTGGTATTGCTTTTTGCTCGGGCCGCTGTTCATGGTCATGGAAGCGTGCGGGGAGTTTTTGCTCCCGTTCATCAACGCGGACATCATCGACAACGGCGCCGCAAACGGCGATATCGCCTATATCCTCCGAAAAGGCGGTCTGATGGCGTGCATCGCGGTTTTTATGCTGATCACGGGCGTTCTCGGCGCCTTTTTCGGCATACGCGGTGCGTCGCGGCTGGCTGCCGGCGTCCGCAAAGACACCTTCCGCAAGATCGGGAAATTCTCTTTTGCGAACATCGACACCTTTACGACCGGCTCGCTGATCACGCGCATCACGAACGACGTAACGCAGGTGCAGAACTTCACGCAGTCGCTGTTGCGCGGGATGTTCCGCTCTCCCGTCATGATCGTCGGCGCGCTGATCATGGCGTTCCGGCTGAACACCACGCTCGCGTGGATCCTGCTGATCGTCGTGCCGGTGCTGGCGATCGCCATCGCGGCGATCATTCTGATTTCCTCGCCGCGCTACACGAAAATGCAGGAACAGCTTGACGTTCTGAACACCGACATCCGCGAGACCGTCACGAACGAGCGCGTGATCAAATCGTTCGTCCGCGAGGAACACGAAAAGAAAAAGTTCGCGCTCGTCAACGAAAAACTCGTCGAAAAGAGTACCTCCGCCCTTAAAATGATGCTGCTGATGCAGCCCGTGTCCACGCTCGCGATCAACATTACGTTTCTCTGCGTGGTCTGGGTGGCGGGCAGAAAGATCATGATCGGCGACCTCGAGATCGGAACGCTGACGGCGTTCACGACCTATCTGACGCAGGTGCTGAACGCGCTGACGTTCTTGGCAAACATCATCCTGCAGGGAACCCGCGCCGCCGCGTCGGACAAACGGATCTCCGAGGTGCTGAACGCTTCCGTCACGCTGAACGACGAAAACGCTTCCTGTCCGGAGCATCTCGCCGCTTCCGGAAGCGTTGAATTCCGCGGCGTGTCGTTCCTGTACTATAAGCACGGCAGGGAAAAGGTGCTTTCGGACGTCGATCTCAAAATCGGCTCCGGAGAATTGGTCGGCGTGATCGGCTCGACGGGCAGCGGCAAAACGACGCTCGTAACGATGATCCCGCGCCTGTATGACGCCGACAGCGGACAGGTGCTTGTGGACGGCGTGGACGTCAAAGACTACTCCCTCGCAAATCTGCGCGCCGCCGTTTCGGTCGTCTTGCAAAAGAATACGCTGTTCTCCGGCACCATCGCGGACAATCTGCGCTGGGGAAACCCCGACGCTTCCGACGACGAGGTGCGCGAAGCGGCAAAGATCGCCCAGGCGGACGGCTTCGTTTCCTCTTTCCGGGACGGGTATGAAACGATGATCGGTCAGGGCGGCGCCAA
>JAGHTH010000107.1 GCA_018065365.1 Candidatus Coliplasma caballi | reverse complement strand
TACAGCTTTTGACGGAAGATATCACTTCCATGCTGAATTCCGGAACGAAAATACTGTTCCTGACACCGAACGAACGGAACGCGCAGAATCTGATCGAACTGCTGACGAAAAACGGGATCAGCGCGGTCAATTATGCGGGAAAACTGTATCCCGATACCGTCTGCGTACAGGTGGAGGAGTCCGAAACGATGCCGAAAGGGTTTGAACTTCCCTCGGCGGGGTTTGCATTGTTGACGGACGGTGCTGTCGGCTCGGAAGTGATGCCGTGCAGAAAGCCGAGAGCAATTTCCAAAAAGGCGGAACGTATCATTTCCTATACGGATCTTTCCGTCGGAGACCTCGTCGTTCATGTAAACCACGGGATCGGCAGATTTGTCGGCATTCAGAATCTGATTACGGAGGGTGCCGCGCGCGATTATATCAAAATCGTTTACGCCGACGGCGGCATTCTGTATGTTCCGTGCGACCAGCTGGATCTGGTCAACAAATATATCGGCGATGAGAACACCAAACTTTCCAAAATGGGCGGAGCGGAATGGAAGAAGGCAAAGATTCGTGCCAAAGCAGCCGCGAGCAACATCGCCAAAGATCTGATCCGTCTGTATGCGGAACGTCGCGCAAGAGCGGGCTACGCGTTTCCTCCCGACGACGATTTCCAAGAGGAATTTGAAGGCAGTTTTGAATTTGAGGACACCGAGGGACAGACGATCGCGACCAAAGAGATCAAGGACGATATGGAACGTTCCTATCCGATGGATCGCCTGCTTTGCGGAGACGTAGGTTTTGGGAAAACGGAAGTTGCGCTTCGTGCGGCTTTCAAAGCCGTTTTTGCCGGAAAACAGGTCGCGTTTCTTGTCCCGACGACCATTCTGGCGCTGCAGCATTACCAGACGCTCGTTTCGAGATTCCGCGGTTATCCCGTCGAGATCGCCATGCTCTGCCGGTTTGTAACCAAAAAGGAGCAGGAAGAATCGGTCTCCAAACTGAAAAGCGGAAAACTCAACATCATCGTCGGAACACACCGGCTGCTGCAAAAGGACGTCGAATTCAAAGACCTCGGTTTATTGATCGTCGATGAGGAACAGCGTTTCGGCGTTACGCACAAAGAAAAACTCAAGCAGCTCGCCAAAGACGTTGACGTTCTGACGCTGACCGCGACTCCGAATCCGAGAACGCTCAATATGGCGCTGTCCGGGATCCGTGATATGTCCGTTTTGGAAGAAGCGCCCGTGGATCGTGTCCCCGTGCAGACGTTTGTTCTGGAGCATGAGGAAGACATTCTGAATGAAGCGATCCGGAGAGAATTGCGCCGCGGCGGGCAGGTATTCTATCTGCACAATTTTGTAGATTCGATCTATTCGAAAGCGTCGGAGATTTCCAAAGCGTTCCCGGACCATACCGTTGCGGTCGCACACGGTCAGATGGGAAAGGACGAACTCAACGACGTCTGGCAGGATATGGTCGAAGGGAAAATCGACATCCTGGTGTGTACGACGATCATTGAAACGGGCGTCAATATCACGAACGCAAACACGCTCATCATTGAGGAAGCCAACCGCATGGGACTTTCGCAACTGCATCAGATCAGAGGACGCGTCGGAAGATCGTCCAGAAAAGCGTATGCCTATCTGACCTACCGCAAAGGCGCTGTCCTGACCGAGATCGCCGAAAAACGTTTGGAAGCGATACGCGAGTTTACCGAATTCGGTTCCGGTTTCAAGATCGCGATGCGGGATCTGGAACTTCGCGGTGCCGGCAATATTCTGGGCGCGGAACAGAGTGGGCATATGGAGGCGATCGGTTACGATCTGTACGTCAAGATCCTGGAAGACGCCGTGAACGCCGAGCGGGGAATCGAACCCAAAGCGGAGCGCAACTGTATCGTGGACCTTCGCGTGGATGCCTTTATTCCCGAAAAGTATATTTCTACACCGAAACTGCGTATGGACGTTTACAGAAAGATCGTAACCGTTTCCGACGAAGAAGAAAAGAAGGACTTGGAAGACGAGCTGGAAGACCGTTTCGGAGAACAGCCGGAGCAGGTGCGTAACCTTGTGAACGTCTCTTTGATCCGCCACGCAGCCATGGACGCGGGCTTTACTTCCATTGAGGAAAAAGAGGGAGTCGTTGTGTTTTACCATCCCGCGCTTGATCCTTCGGCAGCAATGAAACTTCCTTCCTCTCCGGGATTCCACGGGCGCGTGATGCTGACGTTATCGGGGAAAATGCACATCGCACTTCGGATGCCTCCGGAATGCGATCTGCTTGGCGACGTAAGGAAAATACTGAAATTGTACATAAATTATTCGCAAAAGGATATAGACAAAGAAGAATTATCATGATATAATGGGACCATGAATGATTCTGTTTTCCAAAGGAAAGGAAAAAACATGATGAAAATGTGTCGAAAAGTTTTTGCGCTTATGCTGTGTCTGGCAGTTCTCATCTGCTCGCTTGCTTCATGCGGAAGCGGTGCGACGGCGATGAAATACGGCAGCGGAAAAATCAGCGAAGCCGATTATGCGTATTTGATGGCAATGGTAAAAGGTATGATCGAGAACAATTTCAAGTCGTACTACGGAATTGCGCTCGAGGACGTTTATGACGAGGAAATCGCAGACGGTCAAACGGTCGCCGAATACATCAAAGAGCAGGTCGATAATACAGCGAAGCTGATGCTTGTCGTCGAACAGCTGTGTAAAGACGCCGGCATTACCGTTTCGGATCCCTCGACGATCTCCGAAATCGACAGCGCCATGCAGGAACTGGAAGATCAGTACGGCGGCGCCGATGCGCTGAATATCGAACTCGCGAAACGCGGCTGCAACAGAGAGTCCTTGGAACGCTATGAGTATTTTCAGGCACTGTACGATCTTTTGGAAGAATATCGGTACGGCGACGAGGGCATGGCAAAGATTGCCGAGAGCGATGTCAAAAAAGCGTTTGACGAGCAGTATGTAAAAATTACCGCTTATCAGTACCCGCTCGCGTCTTACGACAATTCGGGCAATCTGGTCTATTACGTTTATGATTTCGGTGCCGACTACAAGGAAAGCGAATTGAAAGTGTTTCTGATGGAACAATGCATGCTCGCCGGCTACTATACTTTTGAAGAAAAAGAGGATGCGGAAAAGGCGTATAACGCGTTGTCCGCCGGCAATCCGCTTCCCGAAGAACTCAAAGACGCTGTCGAAGAATCCGCGGAAGGCCCTGTTTATCTCGCAAAAGCGGGAAAGACGATCTATGCGGATCTGATCGACAAAGAGCCGGGCACGTTTCTTTTAAGCGATCAGGAAGAAGGTTGGGCGGTTCTTTACAGGAAAGAATTGACCGAGGACGTTTATAACGACGACGTGGAAAAGCAGCTTCGCGAAACGAAACTTTCCTACGACGCAGAGAAGTATTTCAAAGAGAATTACCGTACGGTAGGCCACATTCTCTACAAAACCGAAGAAGAAGCAAATAAGGTCCTTGCCGCGATCCGCGCAGGAGAAACCACGTTTGAAGACCATATCGACGACACGCTTGACAAGGATGCAGACGGAAACGCAAGCGTTGAATATACGCTGTGCGAAACCGATTCCTTTGAGCCGGGCTTTATCGACGGCGCGTTCAGCATCGAGATCGGTGAGTACTGTGTGTCCAAAAGCAGCTATGGCTACCACCTGATCGAACGCAGAGAATTGGCGGCAGATCGTTTTCAGGAAGAATCCGTAATCTACGCAATGTCTGCCGAGCATCTGATGAAACGCGCCAAAGAAATGTATGAGAATCTGAAGAACGGGAAAGCGGAATTTGCCGATCCCGGTGAGGATGCCGATTACTACTATGTCGAAGGTGCCGTATATCAGTCTTCCAATTTGAGCGAAGAGATCGTATCGCTTCTGAAAGACGCAGAAAACGGAGAGATCGTGTTCTACGATGCCGGCGCAAGCGGTGCGATGATCATTCGCAAAGAAGAGATGACGGATGAAGATTTCAAGGGCAAATACGATACTGTGGAAGAAACGTTGATCGCGAAAGCGTATGACGAATATCTGTCCGAGTTCTTTGATTCCGTGACGGTTGTCAGTTCCGTCGTCGATAAGTTCGACGTTCGCACTTCCAAGAGTCTTGCGGGCTGATTGAAACAAGCGTATAAAAAGATGACAGGCACCGATCAGTGTCTGTCATTTTTTGATATTCGTCAGTCTTCCCGAATCGAAATGAATTCGTATCCGGCGTCGGCGATCGCTTTCTGCGCGTCCGCTTCGGGTAGGGCTTTTGCAGCTTGCACGTACACTTCGCCTTTCATATGATCCGCTTTTACTTCCCGTACACCCGGTAACGCGGAGAGGGCCTTTTTGATATGCGCTTCGCAATGCTCGCACATCATTCCCTGAATTTTGATCGTGTATTTCAGCATTTGCGTCTCTTTGATTTCCGGCAGGTTTGCCATCGGCTTTTTCAGATCGTTTCCGGCGTCAAACGGTTTGCAGAAATTCAGGCGCAGGGCGTTGGTAATGACACAGAAACTTGACAAACTCATTGCGGCGGCACCGATCATGGGGTTAAGTGTAAGCCCGAGAGAAGAGAAAACGCCCGCCGCGATCGGAATACCGATTGCATTGTAAAAGAACGCCCAGAAGAGATTCTGTTTGATGTTGCGCAAAGTGGCACGGCTGATTCGGATTGCGGCGCAGACTTCCGTCAGACCGCCGTTCATCAGAATGATTTGCGCCGAGTCGATTGCGACATCCGTTCCGGCGCCGATCGCCATTCCGATATCTGCGCTTGTCAGCGCAGGGGCGTCGTTGATTCCGTCTCCGACCATCGTAACAATGGCACCGCTTTCTTTTAACGCACATACGACCGATTCCTTGCCGTCCGGCAAAACTTCCGCAATTACTTTGTCGGCACCGACCTGCTTCCCGATCGCGTCCGCGGTTGACTTGCGGTCGCCGGTCAGCATGACGACGCGGATCCCCATTGCCTGCAATTCCCGGACGGCTTTCGGGCTGTTTTCTTTGATCACGTCGGACACGGCAATGATGCCGAGCAAGCGGCCGTCATACGAAAAATACAGGGGTGTTTTTCCGCTTTCTGCGAATTACTCGGCCTGCTCCTCAATTTCCCGGGAAATCTCGCAAAGACCGGAAATATACGATTGGTTACCGCCGTAAAGCGTTTTTCCGCCGCAGACGGCTTTCAATCCGTTACCGGGAAGCGTTTCAAAGTCCGTGACGGGCAGAAGCTTCAAAGAACGGTTTTCCGCTTCTGCCACGATCGCGACCGCGAGCGGATGTTCGCTTTTGCTTTCCAACGCGTACGCAAGCGTCAA
>JAGHTH010000188.1 GCA_018065365.1 Candidatus Coliplasma caballi | reverse complement strand
CTATTGACAATCACGCGACCGTGTGATATAATATATAAAACAAGTAAATGAATTCGACCGGTTGGAAAGGGCGTACCTTTATGAAAGAGGATCACGGATATTACGACGAACCCGATGGGAAAGCACCGCGCGAAGCGATTCAAAAAGCGAAACAAGTTTTGCTCCCTGTGATTCGCGGGCTGTTTCTCTTCTTTTCGTTTGCGCTTTTGCAATGCATCTGCAAGTTCGATCCATTACAGGTTTACGATGTCATCGATGGGAAGAACAATTTCCATTTGTGGTTTATCCTGTTTGAATACCTGTTCAGTTTTTTGCTGGTCTATTCGTCGGAACGGCTCTTCACGATCCGTGATCGCGCGTTTATCGAAGCATACCTCCTCCCCGAAACACCGAAGCGCCGTTTCTTTGACCGCGTGAGATTCGCAGTCGCAAACAAACCGTTTCTGATCGAAGCTGCGGTTTGCGCGTTTTTCTTCCTCGTAACGCCTTACGGATTCCATTTTTCGCTTGCGGACCGCGCGGGCGAAATGGTTTCCGGCTCAATCCTTGCTTGCCCGGTCGCATTACGCGCCGCGATCGGCGTGGCGCTGTTCTTCGGGGCGTTGCTGTGGGGACGGCTGACCGGCATGAAATACCGGCTCAAAATGGCAGACAAAAAAGAATTGGAGCGCATTTACACCAAAGGGTATCTGTTTTTGCATCTCTTTCTGATCCTTGCGCTGTATTGCTTTTTTGAGGCGACGCTGTTTGACCTTTTGGTTCACTCGCTCGTTTCCGTACTCTTTATCGTCGTAAACGTAGTCTGGGCGGTCGCAAAATACGTGATTCTTGCTGTGCTTCTGGTCTATCTGTTCCTTGTGCTCCGTTCTCTGCGGAAGCGCCGCAAATTCATAAAGCAGTTCAAAGTTCTCTGCGCGGAAAAAGGGATCGAATGCCCGAAGTTCATCTGCCCGTACCGTTCGGCGATCCGATTGAACTACGGCGAGAATTTCCGCTTTACGCTTGCGGGAGAAACCTACTCCTGCAAATTCCTCAAAGGAACGCGGAAATGGGTGCCGATCATCTTTGAAGCGAACGGCGTCGCGGGCTACGTACACGCCATTCGGTTCCGCAACTACACCTTTTTCCAGTTCACGACGCATTTCAAGTACGATTACCCCACAGACGCGAAGAAAATTCTGATCCTATCCCCCGTTCCGAGCAAAACGCTCTGCGTCGAACAAGGAAAAGCGAAGCCGATCGACAACGGCGAAAAGCCCTGGGATTACACGGTGTATTCCGCCACGGCGTTCCTCAACGCGTTTGAACGCGAGACGCTGACTTACGTTCCGAAAAAGTACGATCGCTTCTCCAAATGGGAATAATACAAGCATAACAAAAAGCCGGAAAACCGGCTTTTGTTTTTTGGGGAGAAGTTCAGTTCTTATAGAACGCTTTGCAGCACTGCAGCATTGCGTAGATATCGGCTTTGGCAGCGAGTTCCACGGGAGAGTGCATCGAAAGCAGCGGCACTCCGATATCGACGACGTCGATGCCGAACGCGGCAATGTCGCACGCAACGGTGCCTGCGCCGCCCTGATCGACTTTACCGTATTCGCCGGTCTGCCAAGCCACGCCGTCCGCGTCGAGCATCCGCGTTACGCGGGACAGCACCTCGGCGGTCGCGTCGGAGCATCCTCCCTTTCCGCGACTTCCGGTATATTTGGAAACCACGACACCGTTTCCGATAAAGCAGGAGTTGCTCGCGTCATACGCCTCCGCAAAGGAAGGATCAAACGCGCCGCCCACGTCCGCGGAAATGCAGACGGAATTGCGGAACGCTTTGCGCTCGCCCGCACCGGTATCGGCACAGATGTCTTTCAAAAAGTCGGCATACGATGCGCAGCGAAGCCCCGTAACGCCCTCGGAGCCGATTTCCTCTTTGTCGGCAAGGAATACGACGCAGGTGTGATCGGGCGTTCCGAGTTCGGTCAACGCGCGAAGCGCGGGATAAGCGCAAATCTTATCGTCCTGCCCGTAAGCGCCGATCATGCTTCTGTCAAACCCGATCTCGCGGGATTTGAGAGCGGGAACGGCGGAGAGTTCGGCGGTCATGAAATCGCGTTCTTCCATTCCGTATTTTTCGTTGAGAATCGAAAGCACGTTCAGTTTGACGCCCTCGTCTTCATCAAACGGCAGAGAGCCGTTGATCAGATTGAGCGTTTCGCCGCCGATGACTTCGGAGCCGGGTTTGGAGACCTGGTCTTTTGCGATATGCGGCATCAGATCGCTGATATAAAGGACGGGCTCGTCCTCGTTCTCGCCGAGGGAAATATCAACGTGAGAGCCGTCTTTGCGGTAAACCACACCGTGCAGCGAAAGCGGAAGCGCGGACCACTGGTATTTTTTGATCCCGCCGTAATAATGGGTTTTGAAATATCCGATCCCGTTCGACTCATACAAAGGAGTCGGTTTGAGGTCCAGACGCGGAGAATCAATGTGCGAAGCGATGATCCGGAAACCGTCCTCGACGGGTTTGCTTCCGATCACGGCAAGCATCATGCTTTTGACACGGTTTACCATGTAGATCTTCTGTCCGGGGATCAGTTTGCTGCCCGGAACATACGGTTTGAAGCCCGCTTTTTCGGCGATCGCCACGGCGTTGCGGACGGCATCGCGTTCCGTTTTGGAAGCGTCCATATACGCGCGATACTCTTTGCAGAATGCCTCCGTATCCGCTTGATTCTGTTTTTTGAACGAGGGCTCCGGTTTGTAGAGAAGTTTCTTTGCGTTTTCTTTTTCCATGGTTCAGACCTCTTTCTTTTGATACCCGTACAGGTAATTATATAGTTTTTCTGCAAAATGCACTTTTTTCAGATATTGCTCCGTTTCGGGAAACGGAATGGTGGAAAGCGTTTTTCCGTCTTCGGAATACGCGGGATCCTGCAGCCATTTTGAAACGTTTCCGAGTCCGGCGTTATACGCCGCGAGCGCAGTGTCCCAATCTCCGAACATATCGTAAAGATAACGGAGATAAAACGTTCCGCAACGGATATTTTCTTCCGGTGAGAACACGCTCGCGTCGGTCGTCAGTTCCATTCGGGAACGCATCTCGGCAAACGTAGAGGGTTTTAACTGCATCAGCCCGCAGCTTCCGGCAGACGAAACGGCAGTCGGATCAAAATGGCTCTCCGTCCAGATCACGCCGCAAATCAGATCTTCGGAAACGTCATACGTTTCGGAACAATCGCCGATCTCTTCCCCGTACTCTTTTACGAAATAGAGTCGAGCGAGCGGTCTGTGGCAGACAGCCAAAAGCACCAGCAGGAACAAAACGATCGCCGGGAACAGCCACGGTCTGCGCTGCTTTTCTTTTTTCTTTTTGGATGAAGCCATACGTTCTCCTCAATTCTCGGTGCAAAGCAAACCGGTAAAGAAAGACTTCGCCGTTTCCTGAAGCGTTTCCATATCGCCGTCATTCCGAATCAGATAGTCGCAATGCGAAGCGAAAAACGCGTCGGGAAGTTGGCTTGCCAACCGTTTGGCAGCAGCGTTTTCGTCGATGCCGTCGCGAAGCATGATCCGAGCCAAGCAATCCTTTTCCGGCGCAACAACGCAGACGGTGCAATCACACAGAAGATCCAGCCCGGTGTCAAACAGCGTCGGAGCGTCCAACAGGAGCAGTTTGCTCTTTCCCTCGAGAGAAGACGCCATTTCTTTGATCGATTCGCCCATATAACGCGCTGTGAGCGCATTCAGTTTGCGACGCGATTCCTCGCTTCCGAAAACGATTTCACGCATTGCAGGACGGTACAGCGCTCCGTCGCGCACGCAGGACGTGCCGAACGTTTCGGCGATCGCTTCCAGGAACGGCGTGGGGTGCGATGTCATTTCGGCATACACGCGATCGCAGTCCATGACGGGAATATTCAATTTTACCGCGGCTTCACACACGGTTGATTTTCCGCTGCCGCTGCGACCTGTCAGACCGATGATTCGCATATTCCGATTACCTTTTCGATTTCTTCACGCGGGAGTGCGCCTTGGCGCAGAATTTTCGGCGTTTTACCCGTCATGGAGAGAATGGTGGATTCCATGGAGAACAGGCATTCCCCGTTTTCCAGAATGACGTCCGCGATTTCTTGCAGTTCCGCGACCGCTTCGCCGTTTTTCGCGGAAGAAAAGCCGGAAAGATTGGCGCTCGTTGCCGCCAGGATCCCGCCAAACGTTTCGGCGAGTTCCAAGAACAACGGATCGGACGGGAAACGAAGTCCGACCGTGTTTCCGCCGGACGTTACGATCGGCGGGATGATCTCCTTTTTCGGAACGATCAGCGAGAACGGGCCGGGTGTAAACGCCGAAAGCAGTTTTCTCGCCTTTTCGTCCAGAACGGAAGCGCGTTCCGCCTGCTCACGATCGTAAAGATGCAGCAGAAGCGGCATGTCGTAAGGGCGTTTTTTTGCGCGGTACAGATTCTCGACCGCATCCGCGTTCAACGCGTCGCAGCCGATCCCGTACACCGTTTCGGTCGGGAAAATGACCAGCCCGCCGTGGCGCAAAACGTCAGAGGCGTGTTCGATCGCGGCAGTTCTTTCCTGCGGATCGGCATTTTGTAAATGATAGAGGATGGCGCTCATTGCAATGAACCACCTTTCCGGTTTTTTTGGAAAAATCTATTGCAAAACCAAACTGATTGTGGTATTCTGTGATTGAAAAAGGCGAAAGAGGAAAAAACGATGTACGAACGCGACGGAATTTTCATCATGGAAGGGCTCGACAACAACGATCCGAAACGGATCAAAACGGTTGAGGAACTGAACGAATACGTGGAAACGGTCGGCTTTCTTCCGCTGTTCCGCAGCCATGTGGACGGCTTCTCGTTGGAAGAACTGACCGCCTGCTCTGCGTGGTGGTCGGAAAAGGAAGAAGATCCTTGGGAATGGCGCAAGATCGTTGCCGGAGAGGGAAAAATCGTTTACGGAAAATTCTTCGGACAGAAAGCGGGTTTCATTTCAAAAGAATGGTTTCCCTATTTTGCGGCATACCGTCGCGACGGATACGATTTCGACACGCTGTATGAACTCGGCATGGCTTCCCGCAAAAGCAAGCTCTTGATGGACGTCCTCGACGCAGACGGCGAAACCCCGTCCTATCTGTTGAAAGAAAAAGCCGGATTCGGAAAAAACGGTGAGAAAGGGTACGAGGGCGCGATCACGCGTCTGATGATGGAAACGTACGCCGTCATCTGCGGTTTCTCGCAGAAGGTCAACAAAGCCGGCGAGCCGTACGGTTGGAGCGTCGCCTCCTATTGCACCGCGGAGCAGCGTTTCGGCAGAGACCTCGTCCGCAGCTGCTACCATCTCTCAAAAGAAGAAGCGCTCGAAAAAATCATGGAACAAATGCACCGTCTCTATCCGTCGGCAGACGACAAGGCGATCCGGAAAGAGATCTAAAGGACGTTTTTGATCTCCGCCAAAGAATGAACGGTATAATCCGCCTCGCACGGCATGGAAGCACGTTTTCCGTGGGCAAACCAACACGTTGGGATGCCCATTTTTTTTGCGCCCGAAATGTCTGCGTTCGGAGAATCTCCGATCATGATGATCTCCTCTTTGGGAAGCGGCGCAAGGTCGTTCAGGCAATACTCGAA
>JAGHTH010000196.1 GCA_018065365.1 Candidatus Coliplasma caballi | reverse complement strand
CCTCTATGCTCTGCGCGGAAACCTCCGAAACAAAGGGCTCGACCTCCGACACGGCGGGAACGTCTCCCTGCGTTTTGTTCCACGCGACCGCGCCCGCGCCGGCGACCGCCGCGACACACGCCGCCAGAACGCCGCACCGGAGCCACAACCGCCGTTTGTTTTGCACCTTTGCCAGATGCTCGTCGCGCCTGCGCAGAACGGAAGCCGCCATTTCTTCAGCTGTTTTCATAAGTAAAACCACTCCTTTCCAATTCCTCTTTGAGCGCCTTGCGCGCCCGGTAGGCAAGCGAATCGACCGCCGCCGCCTTTTTCCCGAGGATCATCCCGATTTCCGCGGAGGAAAAATCTTCAAAATACACCAGCCACAGCACCTGCTGTTGCTCGGGCGTCAGCGTTTTCATTGCCGCGTGAACCCTGCGGTCGCGCTCGGTGCGGAGCAAAACCGCCGCCGCGTCCTCGCGGTCGATCGCGTCCTCCGCGTTTTCCAAAGGCACCCACCGCCACGCCTGCTCTTTCCGCAAGCGGTCGATCGTCAGATTGCGCGCGATCGTGTAAAGCCAGGTCTTGAACGCCGCCTTGCCGTTGTAGCGCGGTTTTTCGATCGCCAACTTCACGAACGTGTCTTCGGTCAACTCCTCGGCGTCCTCTAAACTGTGTGTGAAGCCGTTCAGATAAAACAGCAGCCCGTCTTTGTAGGTCGCGATCAGTTTGACGATCCCGTCGTCGTCCCCGTCGAGATACCGCTTGTATTCTTCCGCACCGCTGTCCACGACTTCACTTCCTTTCTTTTTTATCATCCTTTATACGAAGAAACGCCCTTTTTTCTGACGCGAAACCGCGTCTTTTTTTCATTCTACCGTATTTTTTCGCCTTTTGCAAGTTTCTTTTGAAAAACCGCGTCAGTTTTTCCCGCCTTTTTTCGTACAAGGGGGTGAAAAGGAAAAACGATTTCGAAAAAAGAAAGGAAATATCACTTATGAAAAAAATCATTCTCATCACACTATCATTCATTTTGGTTGCAGGCATTCTTGTCGGTGCCTTTTTGACCGCACAAGCTGCAGAAACGAATGATGCTTCCGCCCTTTCGGAAGAAACGTCCACCACAGAAAGTGAAACGGAAACAATAACCGAACTTGTTCCGCCCGAGCAGATCGCAGATGTCTACGTTTTGGCACAAGGCAGGTTCGTAGATTGCGTGTTGACGAGCATTGAACAGCCGTTGCGGCGGTATGCGGAAAGTGGCAAACTTCCCGAGGACCAGCTGTATTGGGTCAGCGTTTCAGCGTTCTTCAAAAGTATGGTGAACAGAGAGTATTGTGTGGATCCCGATAACTTGTCTCGTTTTGTGGAGAATTTAGAGGGCTATGCCAAAGAAAACGGTCGTCCTTACCTGAATGCCGGCTATCGGTACCCCATCGCAGAAGAACAATATGGTTCACTTATGTCTGACGTGCCCTGCTATACGGTTTACACGGCATTGACCTTGGATGAAATGTTGAAAATCAGCAATAACGACCGTTCCATGTATGTTTGGATCTGCGCGATCCCGTCTCCCTATCCGACTTGTAAAAACGACTTCTGCGAGGAATTAAAAAGCGAGTGCGAGGAATGGAGAAAAGAACTTGAATCTGCACGTGAAAATGCAAAAAAAAGAGGCGATTTAACCGAAGAAGAGTATCAAATGACGCCGTCCTTTCTGTTCACTTTTGAGGAATATGATCAGTGGTACAATCGTTTCTATATCGTTTCGCCGACCTTGGATGCCGAATTTGATCCCGCCGACAACTAATCCCCCAAAAAAAGCCAAAAGGAACCCACCCGGGTTCCTTTCTGTTTCCGATATCATCATTTCCCGTCGATCATCTCTTTGAGCGCCGCGAGCGCTTCGCCCAAGCCGCCGACCGCGTCGATCAGCCCGAGTTCCACCGCCTCCGCGCCGTCCACGACCGTCCCGATGTCCGTCGTCATTTCGTCCGTGCGCCGCATCAGCTCGCGCAGCTTTTCCGCCTTGGCGCGGGAGTTCCGCACGATAAAATCGACGATGCGTTCCTGCATTTTTTCAAAATTCGAGAACGACTGCGGCACGCCGATGACCAGCCCGGTCGTCCGCACGGGGTGCAGCGTCATGGTCGCGCTCGGCACGATGAACGACCGCTTCGCCGACACCGCCAGCGGCACCCCGATCGAATGCCCGCCGCCCAGCACAAGCGAAACGGTGGGCTTTTTCATCCCCGAGATCAGTTCCGCGATCGCAAGCCCCGCCTCGACGTCCCCGCCGATCGTGTTGAGCAGCAATAGCAGCCCGTCGATCTCGTCGCTTTCCTCCACCGCCACCAAAGTCGGAATACATTGCTCGTATTTGGTCGATTTCGTGTCCGGCGTCGCGGCGTAATGCCCCTCGATCTGTCCGGCAATGATCATGGCGTGAATATTCCCGCCGCGATTGTGCGTCGTAATACCGCCCGTTTTTTCGATGTCCTCGGCTTTCGCTTCGGGCGCACGCTCCGCCGCGTTCGGCTCTCCCCCGCGCTCCTGCCCGCTTTCGTTCCGCGTGCCCGCGCGTCCCC
>JAGHTH010000209.1 GCA_018065365.1 Candidatus Coliplasma caballi | reverse complement strand
AGAAAAATGGGGAACAAAACGGCAAAAGAGATCCTTTCCCAAATGACGACCGACGAAAAAATCGTTCTGTTGACCGGCGGAGAGGGCGTATTGCAGACCGCGGGCGTTCCGCGGCTGAACGTCGCGCCGAAAAACATGGCGGACGGGCCGAACGGCGAGCGCAACGAAACGCCCGGCTCCAACTGCACGACGCTGCCCTCGGGCTGTGCCGTCGGCGCGACCTGGAATCCCGACCTTGCGCGTCTGACCGGCGAAACGATCGCGCGCGACTGCATTCATCACGACGTGCAGATGATTCTGGGGCCGGCGATCAACATGAAGCGCAACGCGCTGTGCGGGCGCAATTTTGAATATTTCTCGGAGGATCCCGTGCTGTCGGGCGAGCTTGCGGCGGCGTACATCCGCGGCTGCGAAGACCTCGGCGTCGGCACCTCCCTCAAACATTTTGCCTGCAATTCGCAGGAATTGCGGCGCACGTTCACGAACGTGGAGATCGACGAACGGACGATGCGGGAAATTTACCTGCGCGCGTTTGAGATCGCCGTCAAAAAAGCCAAGCCCGCGAGCGTGATGTGCGCTTACAACAAGATCAGCTCGATGTGGTGTTCGGAGAACAAAATGCTGCTGTCCGACATTCCGCGAGACGAGTGGGGGTACGAGGGAATCATGGTGTCCGACTGGGGCGCCGTTCATGCTCCCGTCAAGGCGTTACGCGCCGGGCTCGACCTCTGTATGCCGTATGACGACCGGGTGTTCCCCGACGTGAAAAAAGCGCTCGCGGACGGTCGGATCACCGAGGAACAAATCGACAAGAGCGCCTTACGCGTGCTGGAATTTCTGCTGCGCGACGTTCCGGAAGACAAGGGGTACGACCGCAAAGCGCAGCACGAAAACGCCTTGCGCGTCGCGCGCGAGTCCATCGTTCTGCTGCGCAACGAAAACCGCCGCACGAAAGACGGAAAAGACACCGGCGAGAAACTGCTGCCTTTGCAAAACGGCAAACTCAAAAAGATCGCCGTTACGGGCGAATACGCCGTGCTTCCGTACATCAACGGGCAGGGCTCGGCAGAGGTCAAAACCGAAAAAGAGTGGATCGACACGCCGCTGGACTGCCTGCGGAGAGAACTTCCCGACGTGCAGGTGGACTATTTCCCGTACTTAACGCGCAAAGAGCCGGACACGATGCTGTGGCACACATTTTGGCGCGATATGCCGGACATCGCGAGTTACGACGCGGTGCTGGTCTTCACGGGCAACCAGCCGTCGCAGGATTCCGAAAACATGGACCGCGCGGACAACCACCTCGCCGCGTACGTGGAGCACGTTCTGTACAGCATTACGTCGAACAATCCCAACGTGGTGCTGGTGCTTTGCAGCGGAAGTTCGACGTTCAAAGGCGATATGTCCGACAGGTGCGGTGCCATTCTGCAGATGTGGACGGACGGCGAAGCCGGCGGGCAGGCGATCGCGGAAATACTTTCGGGCAAAACAAACCCGAGCGGCAAGCTTTCCGAGACCTTTTCCGTCGAGATGCGGCACGACATGGATTTTCTCGGCGACGGGCTCAAGATCGACTACGGCGAAAAGTGGGCGATCGGCTACCGATATTACGACCTGCACCCCGAAAAAGTGTGGTTTCCGTTCGGACACGGGCTATCTTACACGACGTTTGGCTACGAGAACGCGGCGATCGAGCAGGACGGAAGCGTGTGGCGCGTTTCGCTCGACCTGCGCAACACCGGGAACGTTCCGGGCGCCGAGGTCGTGCAGCTGTACGTCGGCGATCCCGTTTCGACCGTTTCAAAGCCGAAGAAGGAACTCAAAGCGTTCCGCAAGGTGTTCCTTGCCGCAGGCGAGACCGCGCGCGTGGAATTTACGCTGGGCGCGGAAGACCTTTCCTATTATAATACCATGCTGCACGCGTGGGTCGTCGAGAACGGCAGGTACGACGTGTTCCTCGCTTCCTCGGCGCAGGACGTCCGCGCCGCTCTCGCGCTCGACTACTACGACCCCGACTGCTACACCATACAGCGCGTCCGCGAAGACATGATCGCGGAGTAGGTCGCCCTGCGGGCGGTAGGTCGTTCGCTGTCGCGAACGGGAGGTCGCTCCTCGCGATAGGTCGCGCATCTTCGATGCGCGGGAGGAAGAGTAGAAACCGAACGACGAGTACTCTTTCCACCGCAAGCGGTCCCCCTTCCTCCCGGAGGAAGGCATTTGACACCTGTACAGCGTGAGACGTTTCTCCGCAAAGTCGGATTGGCAAAGAAAGACCTATCTTTCTTTGCAT
>JAGHTH010000046.1 GCA_018065365.1 Candidatus Coliplasma caballi | reverse complement strand
GCCGCCGCACGCCGCGCAGACCGGAACGACCAACAACAGCAGCGCAAGCAATAACGCGATCTTTTTCATCTTTTCGATTTCCTTTCGGGTACTCTTTTTCCTTTTTATTATACCGAATTTCCCCCTGCTTTGTCAACCCCGAAAAGACCGCCCGAAAGCGCGTTCCCTAAACCGTCGATTCCGCGCTGAAACCCAGAATCGTTTCCGTTTTCGGATCGCAGAACACGGTCAGATTGACCCCGCGGAACGTATAGCAGAAATACGCCCTGCCGCCGTACAGGAACGTTACGAACTCGCCCGAGCAAACGGCGTCGTACACCGAATACGCCGCTTCGCTTTCGTAAAGCCCGAACTCTGCGCAAAAGTTGATGTAATTGTTGAAGAATCTCACGAAACGGTTTTCGGTCGGATCGGCTTTCGACGCGTTTTTTGCTTCCGCGCAAAGCACCCCGTACCCGTTCTTCTCGTCCCCGTCCGTCTTTGCGGACAGCGGAATGATCTCCAGATAGCAGAGCGTCTGCGGCTCCCGCATCCGCACCGCGAACGAAACGGAAAACGTTTCCTCACGGGACGGGAGTTCTTCGTCGCAAATCACGTCCGTCTCCGCAAAATCCCAGAGCGTGCAGTCCACGATCGCGTCGCGCATCCCGAGCAGATTCCCGTCGGTGTCCTCCGTCAGTTTCCCCGCCTTTACCGTTTGGACGCAGCCGTTTTTGATAAAAAAGGAAACGCAGTCCCCCGCCAGATCCGCAAGTTTCTCCGAAATATCCGCTTTTTCCTCCTGCGTGCCTGCTTTTTCGATATCCTCATACGGTTTCATCACCGCCCACGGATACAGCACGATTTCCTCGTCGGTCTCGGGTGTCAGAAACACCTTTTCATCCTGCCGCGGATACACGCGGATCTGCCCGTCCTTTTCCGGCAAAAACCGCCCGGCGACCCACAAAAGAAGACCGCCGACCAGCAAAATCGCCGCCGAAATCGCGAGCGTGCAGAAAAATGAATGCCGTTTCATCGCGTTCCCTCCTTTTCCTGTGCGAGCGGGATCGTCAGCGTAACGGTCGTGCCTTTCCCGACCTCGCTCTCAATGGAAAGTTCCGCGCGGTGCAGCTTCGCGACCTCGGCGCACAGGAACAACCCCAGCCCCGCGCCGCCCTCGCTTCTCGACCGCGACTTGTCCGCCATGTAGAACGGCTCGGTCGCGTGCCGCAGCGTTTCCGCGTCCATGCCTCTCCCCTCGTCCGCGACGGCGATCAGCATACGCCCGTCCTGCCGGGTATGATACAGAGCGATCTTCTGCCCGTCGGAAGACGCTTTTGCCGCGTTGTCGATCAGATTGAGCAGCAACGTTTTGAACAAACTCTCGTCGGCAAGGATCACGCCGTCTTCTCCCGCCGTGAGCAATTTCAACCCTCTCCGTTCCAACAGAGGCGCGAACGTCGCCGAAAGCTCCTCTGCCAGCGCCGCGACCGAAACGGGACGCAGATCGAGCGCCGCGCCGTCGGCGGAAGCGAGCGTCAGCAATTTGGACGAAAGTTCCTTCATGCGCTTCGCCTCATCGACGATCACGCCCGCATATTCGCGCCGCTCGTCCTCGGAAACCTCCCGCTTGATCCGCAGAAGATCCGCCATGCAGAGAATGGAGGTCAGCGGCGTTTTCATCTCGTGCGCCATACTGTCCGCAAACCGCTTGCGGCTCTCCGCGGTGTTCTGTAACCGGGTAGTCTGTTCCTCGATCGCCGCCGCCATGCGATTGACTCCCGCGGAAAGTTCTTTGAACTCCGGGCTTCCCGTTTCTTTCAGACGTTTCGCGTAGTCGCCGCCCGCGATCCCGCCGATCGCCTCTCCGATCTCGGAAAGCGGACGCAATAACAACCGCACCAGCACCAGCATCAGCAGCGCGATCCCGAGCGCGAACAACAGCGCCAATAACAGCCCGCGGTTCGCCTGCGCCCGATACTGCCGGTACGTTTCGGTAACGTCCGTCACGGAAAACAACGCGAAACGCTCGCCCTCCAGATACAGTTCGGAGCAGACCGTCAGTTCGTTCCGCTCGCCCGCGTCCCGAAACAGCGTCGCACAGCCGTCCTGCTCCTTTGCGCGCCCGAACAGGAGTTTTTCTTCTTCGGAAAGGTCTTTTTCCGTGCGGTAAAACGCCCGCAGAAACCCGTTCTGCTCCAAAAGCTGCGATTGCAGAATGCTTTCAACGCGATCGGCGGGCAGGCGCGGCAGACCGTCGCTGATGCGTTGCCACAGAACGCTGCCCTCCATCGCGGAAGCAAGGTAGCAATGCAGACGCACCGCGTTCTGCTCCTCGCGCGTAACGGTCGAGGAATAGTACCCCGAAAGCACGACCGCGGCGGTGCTTCCCGTCGCGATCAGCACGACCGCGAGGGACACCAAAAAGATTCGCTGTCGGAGTTTCAACCCTGCTTCTCCCCTTTCGGCGTTTCCAATCGGTAGCCCAATTTCGGAATGGTTACCAGCGATTCGGAAAGCCCGAGCTTTTTCCGTAATTGCCCGACGTGCAGATCAACGGTGCGCGTTTCGCCCGCGTAATCGTACTC
This sequence comes from Candidatus Coliplasma caballi, assembly GCA_018065365.1. GTDB lineage: Bacteria > Bacillota > Clostridia > Oscillospirales > CAG-382 > Coliplasma > Coliplasma caballi. The sequence continues at coordinate 2,737 of JAGHTH010000046.1, read as the reverse complement.
CCAGACGTTCTGCAAAAGCTGCTCCCGCGTAACCGCCAGATCGACGTGCCGCATAAAAAACACCAGCATATCGAATTCTTTCGGTGTCAGCGAAACGGCGCTCCTGCCGTTCATGACCGTATGCTTTTCCACGTCCACGCAGAGATCGCCGCAATGCAGAACGCCCTCCATTTTGCGATACCGCCGCAGAACGACCTCGATGCGCGCCAGCAATTCCAACGCCTCGAACGGCTTGACGATGTAATCTTCCGCGCCGAGCCGCAGCCCCGCCACCTTGTCCTGCACGTCCTGCCGCGCCGTCAGAAAAATGACCGGCGTGGAATATTCCCGCAACTTTTCCATCACGGCAAACCCGTCCTCGCCGGGCAGCATCACGTCCAGCAGAACGAGATCGTATTCTCCGCTTCCCACCTTTTTCGCCGCGTCCGTCCCGTCGGGCAGGCAGGTGCAGCGATGCCCCGCCATTGCCACGGTCGCGCGGATCGTGCGGGAAACGTGCGCGTCGTCTTCGATGATCAGAATGTTTGCCATCGTGCGTTCCCTTTCTTATATGTCTTATATGTCCGATTTTTTCGTGGGAAAGTATAGCATAGTTTCCGAACGTTGTCAACGCCGCGCCCTGCCGTCCGCTTTGCCCGAAAAAACGCCGAAAACCCTTGCGATTCCGCAAAAAAACTTTCCTTTTCTCCCTCTTTTTTCTCCCGAAACCTTACAAAAATCTTACAATTCACGGTGGACTTTCTGCCTTTTTTGTGCTATACTCACGGTATCAAGACAAGAAAGGACTCCGCCATGCGACTCTCGCAACTGCTCACAAACGCCCATCTCTCCCCCGTTCCCGCCCTGTGCGACCGCGAGATCACGCGGATCGTCTGCAACTCCGCGGACGCCGGAAAAGACACCCTGTTCGTCTGTATCCGCGGCTTCCGGATCGACGGACACGACTACGCCTCGGAATGTTACGACCGCGGCTGCCGTGCGTTCCTTTCCGAACGTCCGCTCGACCTGCCGCCCGACTGCACAGTCGTGCGGTGCGACAATACCCGCCGCGCCCTCGCGGAAGTCAGCCACGCGTTTTACGGTTTTCCGTCGGAACAACTGCGCGTGGTCGGCATCACGGGTACCAAAGGCAAAACCAGCGTCGCGCACATCCTGATGAAAATTCTGAACGACAACGGGATCCCCGCCGCCGTCATCGGAACGACCGGCGTCGATTCGCCGTGCTACCGTGCCGAGACCGACAACACCACCCCCGAAAGCGTCGATCTCGCCCGCTTCCTTTCCGAACTCCTCGCGCGCGGCGTCCGCGTCGCGATCCTCGAGGTTTCCTCGCAGGCGCTCTACCTCGAACGCGTCTTCGGCATCCGCTTTTACGCGACCTGCTTTACCAACCTCTCTCCCGACCATATCGGCGAGTCGGAACACCCCTCGTTTGCCCACTACCTGCATTGCAAGCGCAAACTCTTTACGGAATACCCCGCGCGGTACGCGGTGTTCAACGCCGCCGATCCGTATTTTGAGGCGGTCTCCGACGGCTGCCTTTCCGAAACGCGCACGGTCGGGCTGAATGCTTCCGATTTTTTCGCCTCGGAATGCGTTTCGTCCCTGTCGGACGGACTCCCCGGCGTTTCCTTTGTGCTTCGCCGCGGCGGCAAAAAAATCCCCGCCTTTCTCTCCATGCCCGGCAAATTCAACGTGAGCAACGCCGTCTGCGCCGTCGCGCTGGCGGAAACGCTCGGTGTTCCGACCGAGCAAAGCGTCCTTTCTCTCTCCCACGTCAGCGCGCCGGGCAGATTTGAACTGTTCCGCGCCGAAAACGGTGCCCTGTTCGTCATCGACTACGCGCACAACGCCGTCAGCATCGAAAACGTGCTGCGCACGCTGCGCAGCTTCTGCCGAAAGAAACTGTTCTGCGTCGTCGGCTCGGTCGGCGGCAGAACGACCTTGCGCCGCGCCGCGATCGGAAAAGCCGTCAGCACGCTCTGCGACGAAGTGATTCTGACCTCGGACCACCCCGACTACGAGGATCCGACGGCGATCTGCGAGGAGATCCGGGCGGCATTCGTGTGGGAGATCCCCTGCCGCATCATCGAAGACCGCGCCGAAGCCATCCGCTTCGCCGCCGCAACCGCCCGCAAAGGCGACGTCGTCCTGCTCGCCGGGAAAGGCCACGAACGCTACCAACTCGTCCGCGGCGAAAAGCGCCCGTTTTCCGAACGCGCCGTCCTCGAGGATTGCAGCAAGGCAGCAGGGCCTTGCTCTTAAAAGACTCTCGTAAAAAAACAGCATTCGACAGAAAGAAAAGATAGAAAGAAAAAACCGACTGATTTGCTTTATCGGTCGGTTTTTCTATCCAGCGGGTATTTGTGTGTGATGTTGTGCCTTGCGGCACAGTGATGCTGCTCACTTCACTCGCAGTGATGTTTTGCCATTATCTCGCTTTTCTTCTGCCGCCGAATTCAAGGCAGGCATAAATTCCCGCGGAAGCAAAGAGTGCAAGGATCATCCAAAGAGTCATATTGCTTGCGTCTCCGGCGTCGGGATCTTTCGGATCTTTATGCTCGGTTGCCTGTGCCTCTTGAATTGCCGTAATAGCGGCGTTCTTTGCCGCCTCAACTGCCGCTTTGGTAGTTGCTTCGTCAATGCTGTTCTTACCGTTTGTAAGAGCAGTCTTGTCGGTCAGCGGATCTTTCGCTTCTTCTGCGTCAAGCGCCGCCTTTGCCGCGGTCTTTGCATT
>JAGHTH010000048.1 GCA_018065365.1 Candidatus Coliplasma caballi | reverse complement strand
AAGCGCTTCGTCGGAAACGGTCAACCCTTTTCCTTTGGCGATCAGTTCCGAGATTTGACAGGGCTCGTCGGCGTTGTAGTCGTCAAAGTGTACGTGGAACGCGATACGGGAACGAAGTCCCGGGTTCTTATTCAGAAATCCCTCCATCTTGTCGGGATAGCCGGCGAAGATGACAAGCACGTCGTCGCGGTGGTTTTCCATCTCCTGCACAATGGTGTTGATGGCTTCGTCGCCGTACATACCGTCGCGGTGGTCGACGAGCGAATACGCTTCGTCGATAAAGAGGACGGAACCTTTCGCTTCCCGGAATTTTCGCTGGACCATCGGGGCGGTGTGCCCGAGATATTTTCCGACGAGGTCGCCTCTGCCGCATTCGATCATTCTCCCTTCGGTGAGGATCCCGCAATCACGGAAAATCTCGGCAACAAGGCGGGCGACGGTGGTCTTGCAGGACCCGGGATTCCCGGTGAATACCATCGACATAGCGGGGCGGTCCACGTGAAAGCCCTTCTCTTTGAAAAGGCGTTGCGCCATAAAGTAATCCCTGACCTGACGAATGACCTTTTTCACCTCGTCAAGCCCTACAAGCTCGGTCAGTTTCTCATATGCGGAATCGTCTTCTTTCTTCTTGACGGCAATTTCAGTCGCCTTGGTGATCGAACTGTATTGCGGATAGATGTCCGTACGCAGTTTTTCGTTGTACCACTCGTCAAACAGCGTTTTCAGTTCTTTTGCGCGGTAGCCCTTGCTTTCTTCGATTCCGGCATACAGTTTTTTATCACCGCGAATCTTGTTTTCACGGCAAAGCATTTTGAGATAGTCCCGGCAAACGTCGCCTTTTGCATATTCTTCTTTACATTCTACGACGTTGAGCGAGCCGAGAGCTTCGTAGAACATCATTTTCACGCGCGGTGCGTCGTACGGGATGCAAAGGATCACGAGTGTTTCGTTGCGGTATTTTTTGATGAGATCCGCGACCATTTCCACCGATTCACGATTGGCAGATGCAACGTTACCCTCTTTGCCATCGTCTCCGACGGGATCGTAGCGGAGGATGATGCTTCCGCCCTTGCAAGCAACAAAGAGTCGTTCAAGGTCAATTTTGGGAATTCTGTTCGTTGGGTCGATATCCGTGTACCAATACCGGCGGGAGGAAAGCCGCCCGTTCGTGTAAAGGGCGGAAAGCAGGGCGCGGTTCACCGTGCGGCGCACCTCGTCTTCGTCTACGGTCAGCATCATATAGTGGCAGGGGTGCCCATATGCGCGGATGTTTTTTCTTGCGCCGGCGTAGATCCGGTCAAATTCCGGCAGGAGCGTTTCGGCGTACAGGGTTTTCCCGACCCTTTCGTAAAGTACCTTTTTCGGCACTTCTTCGATCATGTTTTCGCCGAAGTTCAGCCGGTAACGGGGAAAGTCCAATCCGAATTTTTTGAGTATTTCGTCATCGTCTTCAAGAAATCCGCTCTGATCCGCGTCGGAAAGGAGAACCGTCATTTCGTCATAAGTAATCTCTTCGCTTTTGATGTCCTCCCCCGAAACGGAGACCGCACGGAGAAACGCTGACAGATTTTTTTCCATTTGCCCGAAAACGGTACAGATCGAAACGATGGCGGCTTTTTCATCGTCGCATCCGACAAATGCGAAAAACGCTTCACCGTGGAGTCGGGCGTTGAACTTTTCCGCAGTATCTCGCATTTTGGTGGCGGCGACTCTCTTCCGACCACGCGTGCAGGACTCGCCGTCCGGCAGTTCCGTTTTGGCGTTATAAACGATCGTTTTATAAAAGAGCATTTCGGTTCTCCTTTCAGTGAACTGTTTTTTCGTTTGGGCGTCAATACAGCATCCACGAGGGTGCCGGCAAGTTTTGCGCGGCTTCCTCGAGAGTCTTCTCCGCATCTTCGGCGTTGACGCGCTTCTCGATTTCGTCTTTGTATTTTTCAAACAGGTAATGGGCGCACTGCTGCTCCGACAGGTCCGTTTTTCTTCCCAAGAGGGTTGCCTGTCTCGGTTCGGGAACGTCATCGCGGTAATTAAGCATGATCATACGGGTGATTTTCGGATCCCGATCGAACGATTGACCGTATTTCCGATCCATGAATACAAGCTTTGACAGAACCGTCGCGCACGCGTCGGGATCCGCGTCGGTGCCGATGCCTTTGTCATAACATTCCGCAAGGAGTAAGTCGAGGTTGATCTCGTCTTCTTCAAGTCCGAAGTCTCCGTTTCTATCGACGTATGCTTCCCAGAGGGTCTCGACCACCAAACTCTCAGCTTTTTTTAATCCATAGGAACCAAACAGAT
>JAGHTH010000017.1 GCA_018065365.1 Candidatus Coliplasma caballi | reverse complement strand
CTGCAAAAGGGGTACTTTGTCAATAAAAAAACGCGGGTTTATTGCCCGCGTTCTTATGAGCGTGCAAATTAGGGAGAGAGGGGCCCGGGGATCGGTCGATTCCGTATCGTCGGCGTCATTTGCGACTTTGTCGCAATATGTACGGTAGAGACGAAATCGACCGAAGGCAGAAAAAAGTGAGGATCTGATCCTCACTTTTTTGTTTTGCATCTTTCTTTGGCAAAAGGACGGCATTTTCGTTTTGAAAAAAACTGTTTTTATGATTCCCTGCCGTTCCACGGGTCAAAAAATCCCTAAGTTGCACGCCCGAATGAGCGATTCCTTACTTTTTGCCGAAAAGCCCGCCGAGCCCTTTCAGAAGCTCCGGTGCCTGTTTCACTTTTTCAAGAAGCTCCTTCGCTTCTTCGGGAGAAATGTTCTGTCCGAGTTCCTTCGCAATCTTGATCGCGTCGTCAACACTCTTGACGCCCTTGAGTTTTTCCAGCAGTTCAGGATTAAAATCCATAAAACAACCGCCTCCTTTCTTGCTCTGTTTTTATTTTACCGCTATTTTTTCGATTTGTCAAGAGAAGCGGACATATTTGCGGAGGAAAAAGGCAAAAATAAGAACGCGAAAAAAAGGGCGTGCGAATTAGGGAGAGAGGGGCCGGGGGATCGGTCGATTTCGTATCGTCGGCGTATTGATATACGGTAGAGACGAAATCGACCGAAGACAATAAAAGCGAGGATCTTTCCTTGTTTTTATGTTAATATGCTTTTTGTTTGATTCAAAAACAGCATTTTCATTTCTGAAAAACTGTTTTTATTATCTTCTTGTCGTTCCCCCGGTCAAAAAATCCCTAATTCGCACGCCCTAACAAAAAAATCCTTTTTTCTTCCATTACTCTTTGAAAGGTTTTTGCATGTACGAAGTTCTCATTCTCGCAGGCGGGCTCGGAAGCCGCCTTGCACCGATCACCGACACGATCCCGAAACCGCTGGTGCCGATCGCGAACGTTCCCGTCCTGGAACGGCTGACCGCGCACCTCAAGCGCTGCGGCTTCGAAAAAGCCCTGCTCGCGACCTGCGCCCTCCCCGAACAGTTCCGCGCCTACCGCGATCCCAACCTCACGCTCGACGTGCGCGAGAGCAGCACCCCCAAAGGCAGCGCCGGCTGCGTCAAAGAGCTTGCGCCCGAACTTGCCGAAACGGTGCTGATCCTGTCCGGCGACGTGGTTACCGACATCGACCTGCGCGCCGTGTTCGACCGCCACGTCGAAAACCGCCGCAAAGCCACCATGCTGCTGACGCACACCGACTCGCCCGGCGAATTCGGGGTGGTGTCGCTCAAAAAAGACGGCGCGATCGGCAGTTTCTTTGAAAAACCGTCCTGGCGCGACACCTGCTCCGACCTCGTTTCGACCGGCATCTACGTGCTCGACCGCAAAACGCTGCGCGACCACATTCCCGACGGCGTCTGCTGGGAATTCGGGCGCGATTTCTTCCCCGCGCTGCTCGCCGACGGGATCGAGGTGTACGGCGAAACGCCCGCGGGGCGCTGGTGGGACGTCGGCACGCCGGAAAGTTTCTACCGCTGCTCGATGGCGCTCGCGGACGGCGAAGAAAACGTCGTCGGCGAGGACTGCGAGATCGACGAAGAAGCGTCCGTCCGGCGCAGCGTCCTGTTCGACCGCGTCAAGATCGGCCGCTCGCGCGTCGAGGGCAGCATTCTCTGCCGCGGGGTGCGGATCGGCAACGGCTGCCGCGTTCCCGCCGGCTGTCTGATCGGAGAAGGCACCGTTCTGGAAGACGGCGTGGTGCTTTCCCCCGGCGTCAAACTCAAAGGCGGGCTGATCGTCCACGAAAACGCGTTTGCCACCGAAACCGGCGTCTTCGGAACGCTCTCGCGCGGGCTGTTCGGCGACGAGCGCATCGAGGGGGACAAGGAAACGCTGGACGCGGAATTCCTGTTCCGGCTCGGCAGGTCGCTCGGCTCGCCGGGCGCGTCCCTCCGGCTCGGCATCCTGCACGGCGCGTCCGCGCGGGCAAAGTTCTGCGCCGAATTGCTTGCGCTCGGTGCGCGGGACACCGGCGCGGAAGTTCTGCTGCTCGGCGAGGGCTTTCCCGCCGTCGCCTCGTTCGCTTCGCGCGGGTACGATCTCGACCTCTGCGTCTGCGCCGACGTTCACGAAGCGCTCGGGAAAGTCGATCTGCGCTTCTGCGACCGGCTCGGGCTTCCGCTCTCGCGCGACAAACAGCGCGGCATCGAAAAGCGGATGCGCGGCGGCGAAATGTCCGTCTGCGTTTCCCCCGCCGATCCGATCGTTCCCGAGGGCGAAGATATGCTCCTAAACCGCTACTGCCGCTACCTGCAAGAGCAGGTCTGCGGGCTTTCCGGCGTGCGCTTTTCGGTCTCGCGGCGCGACGAGCCGGGCGAATTTCTCTATTCCAACGCGCGCACGTTGGGCGCGGACGCGGAGTACGGAACGGGCGGCGACAGTTTCACGGTGTCCCCGGACGGCAGGCGCGCCGGCGCGGTCTCCGCGGGAAACAAGGAACTGACCTACTGGCATCTCGTCGCGATCGCCTGCGAAAGTTCGCCCGAAAAGACGATCGGCTTGCCCGCCTACGCTCCCGACGTCGTCGTGCGCTATCTCGAAAAAATGGGGAAAGTCGTCCTGCTCTACAACGACGTTTCGGACAGCGACGCGCGGCGCGCCGCTTTACGCGTTCCGTTCGTCAACGACGGCGTTCTGCTCTGTCTTGTCGTCGCGTCGATCCTCAAAGAGCGCGCGTCCGGGCTTGACGCCGCGCTTTCCGCGCTCCCGCCGTTCGCGCTGCGCCGCAAACTGCTTCCCGTCGCGCCCGCCGGCATGGAGGACAACCGCGCCCGCGTCGTCGCCTCCCTCTCCGCCGGGAACGGCTTCCCCGCCCGCGTGTTCTGGCGCTCCGGCTGCGTCAGCGTCTTCCCCAACGCTTCCGGCGGCTTTACCCTCTTAGCAGAAGCGCCCGACCCCGACTCCGCCGACGCCCTCTGCCGCATGGCAGAGAGATTTATATGAATGATTGCAGGGGAAACTTTTTTCGCAAAAAAGTTTCCCCTGCTCCGGTTTGCGGTTCCCGAAATTTTACGCTCGCCGACGAAGCGGCTCACAAAATTTCGACCGCGGCACGAACTCGCTCTCCCTGTTGCCGCCACAGGCGGCGGTCGCGCTCGTTCCCCTTTTCAAAAATAACTGATTATGGGAAAAATAAAAAAGCCGCTCGAAAAAGCGGCTCAGCTTACTGA
>JAGHTH010000135.1 GCA_018065365.1 Candidatus Coliplasma caballi | reverse complement strand
TCTCTCTGGTGTTGGAAGACGGGAAGGTGCTTTGGACTGCCGAGCCGGTCGAGCCGGGGAAGACTTCCGGGCAGATCGTGTTGAACAGAGCACTGGAAAAGGGAACGTACCGCGGTGCGATGCTGCGTTTTGCGTGCTTTTCCGACGCGGCGTGTGAAGACGCGCTGAATTCCGCACAGACGATATTGACTTTAGTCGTGGAATAAGGAAAAACGCCAGGGTGAAAGCCCTGCCGTGTCTTTTGGGGTTTTAACGGGGACGGTTGATCCCTTCCGGGTGGTCGGGCGCGCTTGCCCCCGCGCCCAGCCCTTCCACGTCGATTTTTGCTTCCTCGGCGTAGATCTCGTCGAGCGTCGGGTGGGTGTTCGGGTGCTTCGGCGTGAACATCGCACAGCAATCTTCATAGGGCAGCGAGGAAATTTCCATCGTGCCGATCTGTCTTGCGCGAACGATGATCTCCTCTTTGTCGAGTCCGATACAGGGACGGAATACCGGCAGCTTCGCGGGCTCGTTGGTTACGACCAGCGAAAGCATGGTCTGCGAAGCGACCTGACCGACGGATTCGCCCGTAATGAGCGCCGAGCAGCCGTTCTCTCGCGCAAGCACTTCGGCACAGCGTACCACGAAGCGCCGCAGAAGCAACGTGAACAGCCGTTCCTCGCAGATCGAAGCCAACACTTCCTGCACTTCGGTCAAACTGACGGAATGGAGCCGCATCCCGCCGGTATATTCGGCGAGTTTGCGCGCCAGCGACACGGCTTTTTCCCGCGCCGCTTCGGAAGTATAAGGCGGTGTTTCAAAATAGACCGCTTCCAATTCCACGCCGCGCCGTGCCGTCATGTGTCCGGCAACAGGGGAATCGATCCCGCCGGAGAGCAGCAGCATCGCCATGCCCTCACAGCCGACCGGCATACCGCCTGCGCCCTTGACGCTGTTCCCGTGAATGATCGCCGTGCGGTCGCGGATCTCCGTCATTACGACAACGTCAGGGTTCCGCACGTCCACTTTGAGCTTACAAAGTTCCGAAAGCAGCACGCCGCCGCATTCCGCCGCGATCTGCGGGGAAGTCAGCGGGAACTGTTTGTCGCTGCGCCGCGCGTCGCATTTGAACGTCGAGGCGCTCCCGACCAATTCCGAAGCGTGTTCGCGGACGACCGACAGAATGACGTCCATGTCTTTTTCGCATTCCCAGCCCTTGCAGAGCGACACGACGCCGAACACCTTTTGCAGTTCGGCAAACGCCGCGTCGATATCGCTGTATTCGTCGCCGCGCACGAACAGGATCGACTGCGAATACTCGAGCGTGAACTCGCCCTCGACGTGCCGGAGCGAACGCTTGACGTTGCGTTCCAAAAGTTGATTGAAATAGTTACGGTTCAATCCTTTCAGCACGATCTCGCCGTATTTTAACAGGATGATCTCCCGGAATGTACTCATCGTTTCATTTTCGCGGCTTCGGCAAGTGCTTCGCACAGCGCCGCGCACTCCTCTTTGGTGTTGTATTCTGTAAAACTGATCCGCAAAGAAGACAGGATCGCGTCTTCGGAAAGTCCGTACGCTTCTAAAACGCGACTGCCTTTTTTGCGCGCGGAACAGGCGCTGCCCTGCGAAACGCAGATGCCTTTCGCGGAGAGGGCGTTGAGCGCCCACGAACCCGGAACGCCCGGGATATGCACGTGCAGAATGTTCGGCAGCCGTTCCGGCGGGATGTGGCAGACAATGCCCGCGTCGGTCAGCGCCCGTTCGGCCGTGTCGCGCAGCGAAGCAATGTACGCCAGACGCTCGCGGTCCGCGCTTTTGGTTTCCGCCGCGGCACCGAACGCCGCGATCGCCGCGACGTTTTCCGTCCCGGAACGCAGGCCGTTTTCCTGCCCGCCGCCGTACAGGTAGGGCAGAGCGCGGATGCCTTTTCGGATATAAAGTGCGCCGACGCCTTTGACGCCGCCGATCTTATGACCGGAAACCGTGAGAAGATCGCACACCGAGGTCGGCTTGTCAAACGGGATCTTCAAAAACCCCTGCACGTCGTCGCAATGCAGCGGCGCGTCGCAGCCCGCGGCGGTCATCAACTTCCGCACCGCGCCGATGTCGTAAACGGCGCCCGTTTCGTTGTTGGCACGCATGATCGACAGGAACGCCACCGGCTCGGAAAGTTCGCTTTTCAGCCGTTCGAGGTCGAGAACGCCGCCTTTCGTGGAAAGCCGCACGACGCGAAAGCCGCGCGTTTCCAGCACTTTCATACATTCTTCGACGGACGGATGCTCGCTGTCGGTCGTGATGACCTTTTTTGAACGCTTTTCGCGTAAGGCGGCGAGTCCGAAGATCGCCTGATTGTTCGCCTCGGTGCCGGATCCGGTAAAGATCAGTTCCTCGGGAGCGCAGCGCAGCGCTTTCGCGAGTTGTTCTCTCGCACGGTCGGTCTGCGCTTTCGCGGCAAGTCCGGCGGCGTGGAGCGAGGACGGGTTTCCGTATTCTTCGTAGGCGTGCGCGACGGCGGAAAGCGCCTCTTTGCAGGGCGGCGCCGTTGCGGCAGAGTCAAAATACAGGTAGTTTGACATCGGAAAATCTTCCTTTTGCTTTGATCTTGCTCTATTATACTCCGCGATTTTCTTCCCGTCAACACGTAAAACGCAAAAACTTTCAAATATTCTTCGGCTTTTACGGTTTTAAAAGATTAACATTTTGTAAATTTTGCGATTTTGCGGGCGTTCGTTCCCAATATACTATTTACATAATGAAAAAAAGAGTGTATAATAGGAGCCGATCGATGTCTATTCGATTTTATATAGATGTGAGAACGCAAAACGTGCTGATCCTTTTTTCAAAAACGAATAATCGGAGAGCCCGAACAGGCAAATCCCGTCCCATATAAAATCGTAGGGCATAGATTTTAATATATATTTTGGAGGCGAAAATCTATGTTACCCGCAATCATCAGCGGCGTTGCCGCAGCAGTGATATTTTTCTTTGTCGGTTTCTTTCTGCGGAAAGTGCTGGCGGAAAAAAAGATCGGTTCCGCGGAAGCGGAAGTAAAGCGTATGGTCGAAGAAGGCAAAAAAGAAGCCGAAGCGGCCAAAAAAGAGATCCTTGTCGAAGCCAAGGACGAGGCGTTCAAGATCAAGAACGACGCCGAGAGAGAAGCCAAGGAACGCCGCGGCGAAGTTCAGCGCCAGGAGCGCCGCATTTCGCAGAAAGAGGAGAACCTTGACCGCAAGTTAGAGAACCTTGAAAAGAAAGAAGAAACCTTAAACAACAAGATCAAAGAGAACGAGGAACGCCGTGCCGTGATCGAACAGAGCATCGTCGAACAGGACGAGCTGCTGCAGAAGATCGCCGGGATGTCCATGGAAGACGCGAAAGCGGAACTCATGGAGCGCGTGGAAAGCGAAAACCGTCATGAAATGGCGATGAAACTTTCCGAACTCGAACAGGAATACAAAGAAAGCGCGGAAGACAAGGCGAAGAATCTGATCGCCATGGCGATCCAGCGCTGCGCGGCGGACAGCGGTTCCGAACAGACCGTGTCCGTTGGCGATCTTCCCAACGACGAAATGAAGGGACGCATCATCGGCCGCGAAGGACGCAACATCCGCGCGATCGAAACGCTGACCGGCGTCGATCTGATCATCGACGATACGCCCGAGGCGATCGCGATCTCGACCTTCGACCCCGTCCGCAGAGAAGTGGCGCGGCTTGCGCTTGAAAAACTTGTTTCCGACGGCAGAATTCATCCTTCCCGCGTGGAAGAAATGGTGGAGAAGTGCCGCAAAGAAGTGGATACCGCCATCAAGAAAGCGGGCGAACAGGCGACGTTCGAGACCGGCATTCACGGCTTGAACCCCGAACTGATCAAACTGCTCGGCCGCTTGAAATACCGTACCAGCTACGGACAGAACGTGCTGCGCCATTCCGTTGAAGTCTCGCTGATTTCCGGAATGATCGCGTCGGAACTCGGTGTGGACGCCGTAACCGCCAAGCGCGCGGGTCTGCTCCACGATATCGGAAAAGCGATGACGCACGAGATCGACGGTTCGCACGTCCAGATCGGTGTCGATATCGCCCGTAAGTACAAAGAGTCCAAAGAGATCATCCACGCGATCGAAGCGCATCACGGCGACGTGGAACCCTCCACGTACATCGCGATGATCGTGCAGGCGGCGGACGCGATCTCGGCGGCAAGACCGGGCGCAAGACGCGAAAACCTCGAGAATTACATCAAGCGTTTGCAGAAGCTGGAAGAAATCGCGACGTCCTTCGAAGGCATCGACAAGGCGTTTGCGATCCAGGCGGGCAGAGAAGTTCGTATTATGGTCAAACCCGATCAGGTTTCCGACGACGATATGATCTTCTTGGCGCGCGACATCGCGCATAAGGTCGAGTCCGAGCTGGAATACCCCGGACAGATCAAGATCAACGTGGTGCGCGAAACGCGTCAGAGCGAATACGCGAAATAACGACACAAAAAGCTGTAAGCAGAGAAAAGGGGAGTCGAAGACGCTCCCCTTTTTACCGAGATAAAGGAACGACGACATGAAATGCTTGGTCATCGGCGACGTGTACGGGAGGACCGCGGCGGAATTCGTATCGCAGAGTCTGGCTGTTCTTCGAAAACAGGAACAAGCGGACCTGATCATCGTCAACGCGGAAAACTGCGCGCCTGCCAACGGAATGGATATCATCGGCGCGAAACTGCTGCTGGACGCCGGCGCGGACGCGCTGACCGGCGGAAACCACAGTTTGAAACTCGCGTTTTGCTATCCGTTTCTGGAAGCGAACGACCGCGTGCTGCGTCCGCTGAATTTTCCGGATGCCGCGCCCGGCAAGGGCTGGTGCGTTCTGACGACGCCCGCGGGATACCGGATGCTGCTGCTGAACGCGCAGGGACAGGTGTTCTTGGACCCGTCGGTCGATAATCCGTTTACGGCGACCGAGCGGCTGTTGGAGCGGCTGAAAGGGCATTACGATTACGCGGTGTGCGATTTTCACGCGGAAGCCACGAGCGAGAAAGCGGCGTTTGCCGCCTGCTTTGACGGCAGAATGGCGGCGATCTGGGGAACGCACACGCACGTGCAGACCGCGGACGAGCGGGTGCTTGCGCGCGGAACGGGCTTTATCAGCGACCTCGGAATGAGCGGCGTCCGCGATTCGATCATCGGCACCAAACCCGAGCAGGTCGTTCATCATTATCTCAACCATACCTTTGAAAAGTACGAGTCGGCGGAAGGCAAACTTTTCTTGCACGGCGCGGTGTTCGACATCGACGAGCCAAGCGGGAAATGCCGCTCCGTCAAACGCATTCAATACGTGAAAGGAAACGAAAAAACATGACGCAACTTACTAACCTTACTCCCTTGCTGGAAGCGGAAGCGAGCCAGACCGGTTCTCTGATCATGACCGTCGGAATGGTGGCTGTTCTCGGATTGGTATTCTATTTCTTTATGTACCGTCCGCAGAAGAAGCAGGAAAAAGAGACCAAAGCAATGCTGGATTCGATCGAACTCGGCGACGTGGTTTCCACGGTCGGCGGGATCGTCGGCGTGGTCGTCCGCATCAAAGGCGAGATGATGCTGATCGAAACGGGCGCGGACCGTACCCGCCTGCAGATTCAGAAATGGGCTGTCCGTCAGGTCGAGGAGAAAGCGCATCCCGATGAGGAAGCGCACCGCGGTTCGACGGTGGACGGCAAATCGGCTGCGAAACTGAAAAAGTAAACGAAAAGGGCATACGGCGCGTTCGTCCGGAATGCCCTCTTGTTTTCAAAAAAGGAGTTACTTATGAAAAAAACGTTACAGCACAAATACGCGAAACTGCTCGTCAAAACGGGCGTAAACATTCAGAAAGGGCAGACGCTGGTCGTTCGCGCCGACACCGAAGTGTATCCGTTCGTGGAGATCCTTGCCGACGAAGCGTACAAGGCGGGCGCCGGCAACGTCGTCATTGAGTGGAGCAATCAGGCGCTCACGCGTCTGGAATACCGTCATCGCAGCGTAACCGCTCTCTCAACGATCGAAGATTGGGAAAAGAGCAAACTTGATCACGACGCGAACACGAATCCCGCAACGATCCGGCATTACGCCGCCG
>JAGHTH010000084.1 GCA_018065365.1 Candidatus Coliplasma caballi | reverse complement strand
ATTTTTTAATAAAGCCGAAAAAATGCGTCGAAAACGCGGCAGGAGAAAGAAAGGGAGGTCTGTTTTTTGACGATTTCGCCGAAAAAACGAAAATTTCCGCTTTACAAACCGATTTTTCTGTGGTACAATAGCAAAAAAGAGACTGCAAGGAAGGGTTGAGCCGCTTGAACTGGGACAGAAAAGAGTTCCGGGATTCCCCGGAGGGAAAGAAATACAGGCAGATCGGATGGGAAGTCATCCGCGTATTTGCGATCTGTCTTCTGATGGTGTTCGTGCTGTTCCGCGCAAAAGACATCGCGGGCGGTCTTTCGTGGCTGCTCGGCTCGATGCGGTCGGTATTGCTCGGACTCGGCTTCGGATACATTCTGTCGCCGCTGGACAACAACATCCGCAGATACGCGTACCGTTTCTTCTTAAAACACAATAAAAAAGGGAAAATGACCGAGGAAAAGGCGAAAAAGCGCGCCCGCATCGTCGGCGTTTCTCTGGCGTCGCTGTTCGGTATCGGCTTGGTCATTACGTTGCTGGTGCTGATCATCCCGGCGTTCTTAAACAGCATTTCCAACATTTCCGACGTTGTGTCTTCCAACCTGGCGCAGCTGAACGGCTGGCTGGACGCGCACCGCGAAGGCGGCGGGATGTTGGTTTCCGTGGTCGGAAAAGCGATCGAGGCATTGCAGAATTGGATCGAAAACGGGCTTTCCGGTTGGATCGCGGAGTTTTCCGGTACGCTGGTCAGCATGGGTATGGAGATCATGGCGTACCTGCTCGATTTCCTGATCTCGTTCTTCGTTGCGATCTACACGCTGCTCGAAAAGGAAACCTTCTCGCGCCGTGCCAAAAAGATGCTGTTCTCCTGCTGTAAGCCCGCCACCGCCAACAAGGTGCTGGATATTACCCGCCACAGCAACGAGATCTTCGGCGATTTCATGTCGGGAAAACTGCTCGACTCGCTGATCATCGGCGTGATCTGTTTCATTCTGATGAGCATTCTGGGCATCCGTTACGCCGTGATGGTCAGCGTGGTCATCGGTGTAACGAACATCATTCCGTTTTTGGGCCCGTTCATCGGCGGTGTTCCCTGCGCGGCGATCATTCTGCTGCTCTCTCCCCGCGAAGGGATCATCTTCATTATTATGTTCATCATTCTGCAGCAGGTGGACGGCAATATCATCGGCCCGTGGATCCTCGGCGACCGCACCGGTGTGAGCGCGTTCTGGATCATCTGCTCCTTGCTGTTCTTCCGGACGCTGTTCGGCTTGCTCGGTACCGGCATGAGCATCGTCGGCATGATCGTCGGTGTGCCGCTGTTCTGCGTGATCGAATATCTGATCACAAGGCGCGTGGACGACAGTCTGAAGACGAAAGAAATGGATCCCGAGGAAGTGGATTTCCACAAAGTCAGCGCCTACGACACCGAAGCAATGAAGTTCGTGATGCTTCCACCCGAGGAAGAAAAGGCGTCGCTGCGCGAGCGCATCCGGGACTATTTTGAAAGATTGAAAGAGCATTTCCGGAAGATCGCGAAAAAGAAAAAGGAAAAAGAAAAATGATCGTTGTATATCCGAACGGAGAATCGTTCTTAAAAGATAATCTGACGTTTCTGGAGAAAGAGCCCGATCTGACGGGCTTTTTCCGTATGGACGCGCCGCTCGTTACCCGTTCCGACCGGAACAATTATGTTGCCAAAGCGGAAAAAGACGGTCGGCGGTTGGTCGTAACGCTGCAGGAGCCGTATTCCATGCTGGTTTACGGCGACGGCGAACTCACGGAAGAACTGTTCGGCTTTCTGATAAAAAACGGGTATCGCCTGTATTCGCTGCTCGGCAGCACGCCGCTCTGTGAGAAAATCGCGGAAACGCTGAAAGAAAAGTTCGGCATTTGCTATTACGAGCATCTCGGCATGGACTTTATGGAATGCACCGAAATTACCGAGCCGACGGATCCTGACGTGGAGATCCCGTGCGAAGCCGACTTAGACGAACTTTACGAATGCACGGTGCGCTTTATCGCGGATTGCGGTCTCAACGACCGTGCGGAAAGAGATCAGATCGCTGCCGGGCTCAGAAATTACCGCATCGTCCGTGCCGACGGGAAGATCGCCGCGATGGCGAAGAAAGCCGTCAATCAGAAGATCGCCGCCGTTTACACCCGCCCGGAATACCGCGGAAAAGGGTTTGCGCGCAAGGTCGTGAACTGCTGCAAGAACGAGCTGATCGCGTCCGAAGGGATCGCCAAGCTCAACGTGGATCGCAAAAACCCGATTTCCAACCATTTGTACCGCTCGCTCGGGTTTGCTTCTACGTTCTCACAAGGGGAATGGAGAAGAAAGAGTTAGGAGTTCTATCATCAGATGGTTTGACTCCTGACGGGAAGAAAGGTTTCGGGTTTCAGCCACTCAAGTGAAACGTTTCTGCTTTTACGAAAAGAAAACGGAGAGAAGCCGACGTCGGTTTCTCTCCGTTTTTGGTTTTGTTTGAGGACTTGCTTGCGTAAGAGTATTTCTTTATGAAGTCTTACAACTCCTAACTCCTAACTATTTTATTTTACGGTGATGTTGACCGTGATTTCTTCGGAAACGCCGATATAGTTGGAGTAGGTAAACGTGAACGAATCCGTACCCGTGAAGCCCTCGTAAGGAACGTACACGAACGCGCCGCTTGCCGCGACGGATACGCTGCCGTGAGAAGCGCCGCGCATCAGCGTTGCCATCAGCATTTCGTCGCCGTTCTCGAACAGTTTGCCGCTGATGACCTCATCCTTTTTGCCGGTCAAGGACCGGTCGTCCAGTTGGGCGGGCGCGGTCAGCGTGCCTTTGATGAAGCCGTAAACGGAATCATAGACCGTTCTTGCCATCGGCGAATCGGAATAGCAGGCGTAACGGTAGGTCGCGCCGTCCTGATAGTACATGTGGATACAGTTCTTCATATATCCTTTGATCAGACCGTAGCCGAGGTACTGCATATACCGCTTGAAGAAGACGGGATCGTGCAGCGCGTTCGAGTTGATCTCGATCTCAATGCCCATGCCGTACTGACGGATGTATTCCGCCGCCTGATCCAGCTGGGACAGTTTGCGTTCGACCTTGAACACGTAGTTCGGCTGCATACAAGCGGTAACGAAGCCGAAGGAGTTCCAGGTGGTGTAGCCCTTTGCGCAGTAGTAGGGAATCCAGAACAGCTGGGAACCCTTTTCCTCAACCGTTCGTGCGACCTCGGGGACTAAGATCGGATCGTTGTCGGAGCCCATGGATTCGTTGAACCAATAGTAGCCGTCGAGGGAGATGTTTGCGTAATTCATCTCGGCGAACTTCTTTTCATACATATCGACGTAGATGCTGATGATCTTGTGGATATCCTCGAGTTTGGAGGTGTCCTCGTTCACACCGTCGCCGTCCGCGTCGCCGAAGCTTGCCAGACCCATGTGGAGATAGGGGATCGTAACGAACACCTTGAGTTTGAAGCTGTCGTCGAGCCCGAGTTCGTTTTTGACTTTTGCCGCGGTTTTGTCGAGCGCGTCGAAGTTGACGCCCTCTTTGAAGCATTCTTCAAACAGGAACACCCAATCGGACCAGTGGTTCGGGTTTTCGCCGGAACTGTACGGCATACCGCCGCTCGGCAGCGCGCCGACGCTCGGCAGGAACAGGAAGCCGTCGAACAGGGTATCCTTGATGTCGTATTTGGTCGGATCTTCCGCGTTCTTCTGCAGGTACGCGACGTAGGGGAGGAAGTAATCCTCATCGGTCGTCATGGTAGGAATCGTGTAGTAGATCAGCATCAGATCGGCAACGCCGTTCAGAACGTCCTTGCTCGGTGCCATGTACTGATTCATTGCGGACGCGGAGCCGCATTCGGTTACCTTGACCGTTCCGGAAACGATCTTCTTGGTGCCGAGAATTTCGATCTCGTCCACGTAGGTGTGGGGAGAAACGGGGAACACGATCTTTACGAAGCGCGCTTCCACCGGCTTTTTGAGTTTCAGTTCGGCGGGAACGGGGCCGACGTTGTTGCCGGCGTCCGCAAACGCGGAGCCCGCCGCGTACCAGGTCGCGCCGTCTTCGGAAAGGTACATCGACGCGTAGGACGGCACGGAAATGCCGTAGTCGCGCAGATTCAGATAGTTGATCTTGAAGCCCGTGATCGAGCTGTTGTAGCCGAGGTCGATATAGACGTTTCTGCCGGCACCGTTGTGCGTCATGTTCCAATAGCCGTTGTTATAGGTGTTGTTGGGGGAATAGACGCCGTCGGTCAGAATGCCGGCGGAAGCAGCCGTGTTTTTGGTAAATTCCTCGTTGTAAAGCAGCTTGACGCTCGATTCGAGCTGATAGGGAAGCCCTTTCGCGAGGTTGATCACTTTGGAGTAATCCGCCGAGTCTTTCGGCCAATACAGCGTTTCGGTTACGTCGGGGAACGTTACGGGATCGTACAGCGAACGGTTTCCGTCCACGCCGTAGTACGCCGCGGTCGCTTCTTCGATGAGGTAGCAGGAAGACTCGGTCTCGGCCAGCTCGAAACGGACCGCCTTGGCGGAAATGCCTTTTTCGAGGTGGACCGCGAACGTGAAGTTCTTGACGTCAACGTTGTCGGGTGCGTAAACGCGTCCCACCTGGTCGTAAACGGCGCCGTCCGCCGAAACGAATACATCGACGTAATAAGGAAGCATATAGGAAAGGTTCTTCTGCTGATACATCGCGAGTTCGAAGTCCGCCAGACCGTTTACGGTCTTTCCGAGCGGGATGTCGATGGTCAGCTGATGCCCGCCCGCGTAGCCGACGAAGCCGCCGTTTTCGTAACTCTCGCCGGTCGAAGCGCCGTCGGTCAGGTACGGTGTTTCGGCGTTGTCGGGGAAGCTCGGATCGGGTGCCGCGTTGACGGTGTATTTCATTCCTTTGGTAGCGGAAATCGCGGAGTAGTTTGCGCGGTCGATCGTCTCGGTGCCTTTTTTGATCGCGTTTTCGGCGATCTTGTGGGTACCGTAAGCCGCTTTGAGCTGTTCGAGATATTTCGCGTTCGCGGCGCTGCCGGGTGTGTTGGCGATGATGATCACTTCGTCCAAGAACGTCCAGCCGCCGCCTCCGTGGATATCAAAGCGGACGTATTTCGCGTCAACGGGGCAGTCGAGCGTCAGCCACGCGATCTCCATCGTGGAATGATCCTGCGCTTCCGGACGGACGAAGAAATCGGTGCGCGTCCAACTTTCCTTATCCATGGAGTAAAAGACGCGCGTCGTGCTGATCGGTCGGATGCCGGCGTCGTTGGAAGAAAGATAGCTGACGCCGAACTTGTAGATCTGCTTGTAGTCGTCGCCGAGATCGTATTCCACGCGGATCGTCGAGCTGCCTGCGGAAATGCCGCAGTATTTGTCGTCCGAGTAGGAAGCGGTCGAAGCGTACTGTCCGTCGCAGAGTTCGATCCCGTAGGTGTCGGGATATTTGGAAGCGTCCGCGGCAGGTCTCAACGTGTAGGGCTTGCCGACGCTGACGACGGATTCGTATTCGATCTCCACGTCGGCGTAGGGGTTTTCACTCGTTTCGTCGGCGGAAGATTCCGAGGGCTGCCCGGAAGATTCCGAAGCAGGTTGTTCCCCGCACGACGCAAAGCAGCAGAGCAGCATTGCGAGCGCAAGGAGCAGAGCAAGTTTCTTTTTCATAGAGAACTCCTTTATGTCATTTGTTTTTTTCGTAGTAAGCGACCGCGAGATCGACGACCAGCCCGTAACTTGCCGTGCCGGCTTTCTCGCCCTGCGTGCCGAGGTAGGTGTCGTTGATCGCCGTGGCGACGGCAGACGCCGCGCTGTCCCGGTACGGCTCGAAGAAAGCGGAATACGCCGAGAACTCGCCTTTGGAAGTTCCGGGCATTTCCGAAGAATAGAACTTTTTGTACAGCGATTGATCCGCGGTGTACAGCGCGTCGGTCAGATAGTCCAGCATGGAGAAATAACCCGAATAACGAACGTACGCGTCGTCGCTGCCGATGCAGACCAGAAACGCGACGAGGTTGGCTTCTTCCTCTTTCGCGATGCCGCGCTGGTGTGCCATTTCGTGCGCGACCGTGAACGGACGGACGAAATCGGGGTAGTTGAGGTTGATGTTCGCCTCTCCCGTCATAAACGTGTAAACGCCCGAAATGTGCGTATAGGTAAACAATCCCGAACTTGCCAGCGGTTTGGCGTAGGAACGGAAATGCTTGAGAAAATCGTACTGTTCATCGAACGTTTCGTAGGCGGAATTGATCTTTCCGATCAGCGTATCGTAATCGTAAGGCATGACCGAGGCGCCGCCGTACGCGAATGAGATCTCGCTTTCCAGCGAGCGAATCTCCCGGGAAACCAGCACCGAGGTGTCATACAGTTCCTCCGGCGAAACCTCCTTTTCGCGCAGTCCGAGATTTTTCGCCAGCGAGTGCCGGAAATAGCAGGGTCCGAACGCGAAGCAGAACAAGCTCGCCATTGCGAGCAGCCCGCACAGAAGCGGGTGCATCCAGCGGTAATAGTTGGCGATGCTGTCGTCCTTTTTCATCGACACGGAAGAAACGTACAGATACAATGCCACCCAAAGCGGCAGGGACAGGATGAACCATTCCGCAAACGAAAAATGCAATACGCCGGTCAATTTTGCCAACACGAAACGGACTGCCTGCGAGGGATAGCGCACCCAGAACTCCGCAAAGTCCGGAAACGCGCGGGAGAGCAGATAGACGAGCAGCGAAAAAACGAAAATGCCTTCCGTGATCAGCACATAAGGTGCAAAAAAACCGCGCACGCGGAGTTTTTCCGCAAAAGAAGTCTTCTGCTTCGGCACCGTCTGTTCTTCTTCCGGAACGCTCACGGGTTTTTCTTTTTTCATGAAAAGCACAGACGGACACCTCCTGTTCGTTTTGGATAACTTTCCGAATACACTATACCATACTTCCTTTTGAAATGCAAGGGTTTTGCATGATTTTTCACATTTCCGGGCAAGAAACGAGGTACTATTCATACGGAGTTCATAATTGTCCGTTATCATAAAAATGAAAGAATTCGCGATCCGATTCCGAAATGTGAAAGAGGGGATCCCGATGAACCGAATACGTCCGCTCTTGCTGACGGTCGCGGTCTGCCTTGCGCTGACCGGCTGCGCGGAGCGGAAAGAGCCCGACGCGGAAACGACGGAGTGCGAGTCGGAAAGCTCGGAAATCTCGGAAGAAACACCCGTTTCGGCGTTTGCGCTGTTCGTGGAGGGGGTTCCCGTCGCGACAGCTGCCGAAGCGCAGACGTTGCAGGCGGCTCTGGACGAGCGGCTTTCTTCCTATCTTCTCACGCTTGCGGGGGAAGAAGTGCTGTACGCCGACTTCTATTCTGCGGTGCGGATCGGGGAGACCGAAACGCTCGCGTCGGAATTCAGTGAGGAAGAAGCGCTGCGGGAAGCCGTTTCGGGCGTGCAATGCGTGGCGGCGGTGCTTCGCAAAGAAAGTTACGAGATCCCGTATCAGACCTGCCGGATCTACGAGCGGCGCACGACGGAAGATCATTTGTTACGCGAAGGAAAGAACGGCGTCGGCGTGATCTCGAACGAGGCGGTCATCGTGGACGGCGAACTGACGGAACTGCTGTTTTTGTCCGACGAGACCGAGGAAGAGCCCGTAAACGAGGAGATCCTGACAGGAACGGAGCCGGAAGAAAGCGAGCAGACCGTGAAAAGCACGCTGTTTTCCAAACCGTACGACGGGTGGCTCAGTTCGACGTACGGCGACACCCGACAGCGTTCGCGCGCACACCTCGGGATCGACATCATCGCGTTTGCCGGGTTTCAATGTTATCGTGAGCCGGCGCTTGCCGCCGCGGACGGCGTGGTGGTCATGGCGGGACGGTACGGCACCTACGGCAATTTCGTGCTGATCGACCACGGAAACGGTTTGCAGACGGCGTACGGACATTTCGATTCGGTGCTGGTCGAAGCCGGGCAGGTCGTTACGGCGGGAACGCCGATCGGCAAGATCGGGCAGACGGGACAGGCGACGGGCCCGCACCTGCATTTTGAAGTCCGTGTGGACGGAAGAAAGATCAATCCATTGCTGTTTCTCGATTATTCGTCGCGTTGAAAAGGTTTTTTCTCGGTTTTTGGAAAGGGGAGGTTTCCGGTATGAACATTTTGCGCGTTTTGCTTCCGAAAAGTCAGGTCGCGTTTGCGGAGGAGCATTCGACCATTCGAAACGGGCTGGAGAAAATGCGGTACCACGGATATTCCGCCGTGCCGGTCATTGACAAAGACGGAATGTACGTCGGGACCGTAACGGAGGGCGATTTCCTGTGGTATCTGATGGATCACGCGGGCGACGACCGCAAGGAACTCGAACGGCACACCGTCCGGGAGATTTTGCGCGAGGGACGGAATCTTCCCGTCCGCGCGTCCGCGACCGTTGAGGACGTGATGAACAAATTGCTCTCGCAGAATTTCGTGCCGGTCGTGGATGACCGCGGCGCGTTCGTCGGCATCGTTACGCGAAAAGCCGTGCTGGGCATTCTGACGGCGGAGCGGGAAAACTGACGCGGAGAAATTTTTTTGAATTTTTTCGGGAAAACGGTTGACAAACAAAGATTATCGTGCTATAATGCTTGCAACATTCAAGGAAAGGAGAACGCAGAAATGATCGCCATTACCCGCGAAATGATGATGATGGGAATGTGCATGCGCCGCATGGACAGTTTTTTGACGCACGTTTCTGACACGTTCTCTGAGTAAATCGAACTGCAGTTCGGGGAACTTCGTCGGAAGTTCCCCGATTTTTGTTATTCGGTTTCAGTATGGAATAAAAAAAGAAAATCATACAGAATCAAACGAAAAAGGAGTCTTTCCCATGAAAAAATTCACAGCATTTCTTCTGTTGGCAGTCCTTCTGATTTCCGCATCGCTCTGCACTTCCTGCGGCGACGAAAAAACGCTGACCATTGCGGTCCCCAACGATACCACCAACGAGGCACGCGCTCTGCTTCTGCTTGAAAGAGAAGGCGTGATCAAACTGAAAGAGGGCGCCGGCATCACGGCGACCATCCGCGACATCGTCGAAAACCCGCTGAACATCAAATTCGAGGAAGTCGAAGCGGCGGCTCTGCCGAACCTGCTTCCCGACGTCGATTACGCGATCATCAACTCCAACTACGCGATCTCCGCGGGCATCAATCCGGTCAAGGATTCGCTCGCAATGGAAGACTCTTCTTCCGCGTACGCAAACCTTGTCGCAGTCAAGGAAGGCCATGAGAACGATCCGATCGTCCTGGCGCTGATGGCTGCTCTCAAGAGCAAACAGGTCGCTGATTACATCGGCAAGACCTACGACGGCGGTGTGGTATCCGTTATCAAGGATACGACCGACGGTTACGATGCTTCGATCGATTACGACGCGCTGAACGGACAGTCCATTTCGATCGCCGCTTCGCCCACGCCTCACGCGGACATCCTCAAGATCGCCGCTGACATTCTGAAAGCGAAGGGCATTACGCTGAACATCAAGGAATTTGACGATTACGTTCAGCCCAACATGGTCGTGGAGGAAGGCGAGATCGACGCGAACTTCTTCCAGCACGCTCCTTATCTGGACGATTTCAACAAAGAAAACAACACGCACATCGTTTCCGTGGGCGTCGTTCACGTGGAACCGATGGGTCTGTACGGCGGAAAACAGTCCGACCTGAAAGCACTCAAGAAATAAGCAACCAATACTATAAAGGAACGAATCTGAACCGTCATGATCGAATTACAGCATTTGCAAAAGACGTTCCATACTGCCGGCGGCGACGTGAAGGCGCTCAAAGATGTGTCTCTCGTCGTCCCTGACGGCGATATCGTCGGCATCATCGGGCTTTCGGGCGCCGGAAAAAGTACGCTCGTCCGGTGTATGAATCTGTTGGAACGTCCCGATAACGGAAAGATCCTGCTCGGAGGGAGAGATCTGACCATCCTTTCCGAAAAAGAACTTCGCCCCATCCGCAAGGAAGTTACGATGATCTTTCAGGATTTCCGTCTTCTGCAGCAGAGAAACTGCCTCAAAAACGTCTGTTTCCCGTTGGAACTCGCGGGGGTAGGACGCGAGGAAGCGCGAAAACGCGGCAAGGAACTTTTGGAACTTGTCGGTCTCGGCGACCGCTGCGACTCCTATCCGTCCCAACTTTCCGGCGGACAGCAGCAGCGTGTGGCGATCGCCCGCGCGCTCGCGACCGATCCGAAAGTGCTGCTCTGCGACGAAGCGACCAGCGCTCTGGACCCGACCACGACGCGTTCGATCCTCGAACTGCTTCGTTCGATCAACGAAAAACTCGGAATTACCATTATTCTGATTACCCATTCCATGCAGGTGGTCGAAACGATCTGCCGGCACGTTGCCATTCTGGACAAAGGCGTGGTCGCCGAATACGGCGACGTTGAGGAAGTCTTTTCTTCCCCGAAAACCGCCGCCGCGAAGCACTTGGTATTCCCGGAGGGCGACGAAGCGGCGCACGCGGTCGATTCCGACGGGATGAAACAGGTCCGCGTGGTGTTCAACGGCTCCGACGCGACCGGCAAACCTCTGATCGCGACAATGGCGATCGAACTCGGTATTTCCGCAAACATCCTGTACGCTTCCACCCGCAATATCGGAAGAAAGACCTACGGCTCGATGCTGCTCGGGATCCCCGGCGGCGAAGCAGAACTGCAAAAGGCGCTTTCCTATCTGGAAAAAGCGGAAGACGTTACCGTGAAAGAGGTAAAGCAGGATGAGTAATCTGATCACTTTGGAAAAACTGAAAGCGGGCTGGGAGATCTTTCTGGACGAAGCCCCGCTCGCGCTTTGGGAAACGTTTTACGTAACGGTGCTTTCCACCTTCTTCGCGTTCGTGATCGGTCTGCCGCTCGGCGTGCTGCTGGTCGTGGGCGAAAAGGGCGGGGTACTGCCGCTCCCGAAATGGCTGATGCAGCTTTTGAACTGGATCATCAACCTTTTGCGGTCGATCCCGTTTCTGATTTTGATGATCCTCGTGATTCCGCTGACGCGCGCGATCGTCGGCACCTCGGTCGGTACCGTGGCGTCGATCGTTCCGCTGGTCGTCGCGGCGTTCCCGTTTATCGCCCGCCTGGTCGAAGGCAGTCTGCGCGATCTGAACAGCGGCGTCGTGGAGGCCGCGCAGAGCATGGGCGCTTCGCCGATGAAGATCATTTGCAAGGTCATGCTTCCCGAGAGCTTGCCCTCTTTGATCTCCAACGCGACGATCGCCATTACCACCATTCTCGGTTATTCCGCGATGGGCGGCGCGATCGGCGGCGGCGGTCTGGGAAAGATCGCGATCAGTTACGGGTATCAGCGGTACAATTACCCCGTGATGCTGCTGACCGTCATCGTGCTGATCCTGATGGTCGTGCTGTTCCAGACCATCGGCACCAAACTTTCCGTTTCGCTCGATAAGAGAAACCGCGGCAAGCAGAGACACCATTAAGCTGCACACCCGAATGAAAGGCGTATGATGAACGTTTATACTTCCGTCGATCAACTGATCGGCAATACGCCGTTGTTGGAACTGACTCGCCTGGAGGCCGTGCTCGGCTTGCAGGCGCGTTTGTTTGCAAAGGCGGAACAATTCAATCCCGGCGGCTCGGCAAAGGACCGCGTCGCGAAAAAGATGCTGGACGAGGCGGAGCGCTTGGGAAAACTGCGTCCCGGCGCGGCGATCATTGAGCCGACCTCGGGAAACACCGGCATCGGTCTTTGCGCCGTCGGTGCTTCGCGCGGGTACCGCGTGATCATCGTGATGCCCGACTCCATGTCTGTCGAACGGCGGCTGTTGATGAAAGCGTACGGTGCAGAGGTCGTTCTGACGCCCGGCAAGGA
>JAGHTH010000064.1 GCA_018065365.1 Candidatus Coliplasma caballi | reverse complement strand
GCTTTTGCCCTTATCAAGATTGACAGCAAGGATAATATGGTGTAAAATTATATAAGAGAAAATAACAAGCACATTGCGAAAAATCCTTTGTTATCAATGTGTTTAGAGGATTTCTTTAATAGACTATGCAAAACGATAACTGCTTATAAAAGCATAGTTTTCAAATTCTAATTTGCGGAGGAAACCGATATGAAAAAAGCAGCTGTTGTCAGTATTATACTAAGTCTGATTCTTTGCTTATTTATTAGCGGATGCCAAAGCAATCTTTATCGAGTAAATGTGGATGCCGAGCACGCTTCTCGGTGTAAAATTGAATCCGGATACAAGTGCAGTGATGAGGTAACGATTCAGTTAGAAACTATCACGGAACATTACTACAAGGTGTTTGCCGATGGAGTAGAGGTGCTGCAAGATGATGAAAAGACCAATATGGAATACACATATTTTACTTTTATAATGCCGGATCACGATGTTGATTTAATTATCGAGGACTATTACGTCGATATTCCGCTGCCCCTGCATTAAGCGACAAATTCCGTTTTGTCGAGCTAAAAGAAATGACCCGCTGAAAAATAACTTTTCAGCGGGTATTTTTGTCTCATACCATAGCAAGCAGGGGGAAAATATATTTTCCCGTTTAAAGCCGAATCTTATCGGCTTATTTTTTTAGAGGCAAGCCCCTAATGCCCCCCTCAGAACAGAAAGAAAAAGAACGACAATAAAATATTTCCTTATCCACGCGTGGAGAAACCTTCCGGACGTTTTTACGTTCTCTTGACAAGCAATCGTTTGACCGCTATAATAGTCATAATAGATAAAAAAGGTGGGAGGGAAATTCCATGCAATACAAAGGGTTTTTGATCGTGGTAAAGGACATTCAAAAGGCGAAACGGTATTATCAAGACCTGTTCGGTTTCGAACTGCTCGCCGACAACGACGGCAACATGATCCTGTCGGACGGGCTCGTTTTGCAGGAAGAAACGTATTGGCGCGGCTTTATCGGCAAGGACGTGATCCCGAAAAGCAACGCTTCCGAACTGTATTTTGAGGAAGAAAACGTGGACGCTTTTTATGAAAAACTGAAAGCGCTCTATCCGGAAACGGAAATTGTAAACCCGCCCATGACGCATCGTTGGGGGCAGCGCGTCGTGCGTTTTTACGACCTTGACGGAAATCTGATCGAAGTCGGAACGCCGATGTAAAAAAGAGCAGTCCGGTCGGACTGCTCTGATTTTATACTTACTGCTTATAAGTCTCGCCCTGTTCGAGATCCAAAGAGATCCCGTTGATCAAAACGGTATGCTCGTCTTTCCAAACGATCGACGCTTCGCGTTCGTGATAGACGTTGTAGATCAGTTTTTCTTTGGAATTCTCGATGAGATAGACTTTGACGGAATAATCCTCCTGCCGACGAATTCCATATACGCTTTTTTGAAGCCCGTAACGTTCCGGGAACTGATTGGGAGCGAAACGTCGTTGATCATCACGACGGACGAATACCCTTTCAGCCGCTTGACGTTGGCGAGATTGATCACGTACCCTTGGTGGATCCGATAGAAATCGTTCCCTCTCGTCTGCTCGATGATCGCGGCAACGGTACTGCGAAAACGGTACGCTTCGCCTCCGTTCAGATGCGCGATCAGATAATTGTGCTGGCACTCGAAATAGAGAATGTCCCGCAAACGCGTTTCGACGTGTCCGTCCGCGGTGTTGAATTCGAGCGTTTTGTCCTGCGACATCAGTTTTCGGATCGCGGCCAGCAACGCCGGCTCAAGTTCTTCCTCCAGATGCGTCTTTCGCAGGAAACGGAACGGGGAATACGCGAACGAACTGTAAACGTAGTCGTCGTAGGAAGAAACGAACAGCACGATGATCTCCGGGAATTCTCTCCCGAGGGACGCCGCCAGCTCAAACCCGCTCGTTCCTTCCATTTCAATATCCAAAAACAGAATGTTGATCGTGTTCGTTTTCAGATATTCCGCTACTTTGTCGGCGGAACGGAATTCTCCGCAGACGCGGCAATCGTATTTATCCGGCACCTTGGCGAGTATGATCTGTCGGAGCATCCGGGAAATCCGATCCAAATGGGATTCCCGGTCGTCGCAAATCGCGATTGAAATCATGAAAAAGCACTCCTTTCGGGTATGGCCCATAATATCCCGCATTCTATTATAGCATACCGTACACGCTTTGGCGGTTTTTGGGATCATTGACGGAAAAACGGGGATATTCGCGAAAAGGAGCGCCGCGCTTTACCGCTCGTACCCGAGCTGCTTGAGAATTTTCGTCGCCATCCGCGCGGGCGTAAGATCGTTGGCAAAGGTATGATCCGCCCAGGCGTGATAGAGCGGCAGCCGGCGTTCGTACATGGCTTTCAGCGCCGCCGGATCGGCAGAGAGCGGACGGCCGTTCGTCGCGAGATCCTGCAAAGGACGCTCCAACAGCAGCAGGACGCCGTTCTGCTTCAAAGACGGGTAATTCCGCGCCTGTGTTACGCAGCCGCCGCCGGTGGAAAGCACGATGCCGGTCTTTTTGCCCAGATCGGCAAGCACTTCGCTTTCGATCGCGCGGAACGCTTCTTCGCCGTCTTCGGCAAAGATTTCCGGAATGGTTTTCCCGGCGCGCGCGGCGATTTCTTTGTCCGCGTCGAAAAACGGGCGGTGCATCCGGTTGGCGAGCTGCCGCGCGATCGTGGTTTTTCCGCTGCCGGGCATTCCGATCAGCACGAGGTTTTGTTCCTGCTTTTTGAGAATGCCGGTGATCTGCCGGATCTTTTCGTCCGGAATGGACGCGGATGTGAAAATTTCCGCGCTCTGCTTTGCCTGCGCGACCAGCATCGGAAGACCGACGGCGGCAGGGATCCCCATGGCTTCCGCCTGCAAGATCAGCGCCGTTTTGAGCGGGTTGAACACGATGTCCGCAACACCGGAAAGGTGGGAGAACAGCGCAAGATCGACCGGCTTTTCCTGATTGTTCGGGAACATTCCGACCGGTGTGGTGTTCACGACGATATCGTAGTCCGCGAGCGTGCGGATGTATTCTTCGGTGTTTTCTTTGTGGGTAACGACGGTTACTTTTTCCGCACCCAAGTCCGCGAGCGCGACCTGCACCGTGGCGGAAGCGCCGCCGTTGCCGAGAACGACGCACTTTTTCCCGCCGACCGAAATGCCCGCGTCCGCGAGCATCCATCGGAAACCGGAATAGTCGGTGTTGTAGCCGTGCAGACCGGTTTCGTCGGCTTTGACCGTGTTGACCGAGCCGATGCGGCGCGCGATTTCGGAAAGGTCGGTCAGGTAGGGAATGACCGCTTTTTTGTACGGCATCGTTACGTTCAGACCGTCAAAGTTCCCGCTTTGCAGGAATTCCGCCAGATGTTCTTCCGGCGTTTCGAACAGTTCGTAGGAGTAACTCCCGAGCATTCCGTGGATCTGCGGCGAAAAACTGTGCCCCAATTTTCCGCCGAGCAAGCCGTAGCGTCCCATCATACCACCTCGGTGTAACTGCCCAAATATTTTAACTCCTCGACTTCGGGTTCGAGCGCGCGGATCAGCCGCGGAAGACTCGGCGAGGCAGCGGCAATATCGAGATCAAAATAGAACGAAAATTCAAAATCACGCTCCGGGAGCGGACGGCTTTCCAATTTGACAAGGTTGACGCCGAGCTCGTTGATGCGCTCCAGAACGGCAAACAACGCGCCGGGGCGGTGCTTCAGCACCAGCATCAGCGTGGTGCGGTGTGCGCCGGGGTAGATCTCCGCCTTTTTGGAAATGCAGACGAAGCGCGTGCGGTTGGCACCCGCGTCCTGAATCGTTTCGCGCAAGACCTTGAGTCCGTATTGCTCCGCGCAGGAACGCGAGGAGATCGCCGCGACCGTTCCGTCCTTGCATTCGGACGCCATCTGCGCCGCGACGGCGGTGTTGAGGCAGGGGCGTACTTCCACGCCGGAAAGGCCAGCCAGGAATCCCGCGCACTGCGAGATCGCCTGCTCGTGCGAATAGATCACTTTGACGTTTTCGATCGACGCGCCGGGAGAAGCAAGCAGGCAATGGCAGATCTGCAGCCGCGTGCTGCGGACGATCCTGCAGTTGTAACGGATCAGCAGGTCGTAATTGACCTTGACCGACCCCGCCGTACTGTTCTCGATCGGCAGAACGCCGTAGTCCGCTTCGCCCCGATCGACCGCCTCGAACACGTCCGCAAACGTCGGTACGAACAGAATGCTCGGAGAAGCAAACATTTTTTCGCAGGCAAGCCCGGAATACGCGCCCTCCACGCCCTGACAGCAGACCTTTGCTTCCGACGGGAACAGTTCCGGCGTATTTGCTTTCGCCGCCGCGATTTCCGCACCGATCGGGCTTTCGCCGCCGATCAGTTCGTTCTGGTAGGCGCGGCTGTAACCCATCATGGAACGGTACAGGCAGCGGGTGTAAGACGCGTATTCTTCGCCGGCGAGCGTGGCGACTTCATTGAGTTTTTCACGCTCTCTGCCGCGGTCGAGAATGGGCTTCCCGTGTTCCTTTTTCCATTCTCCGACTTTTCCGCAGAGGTTCATTCTGCGGCAGAACAGCGACACGAGCTGTTCGTCGATCGCGTCGAGTTCTTTTCTGTATTCCGAAAGATCGTTTTCCGTATTCATCTCTTCATCTGACTCCGTAATCCGTAAGAATCATGTCCGCCGCCGCGATCGCCGTAACCGCTTCGACGACGGGAACTACACGCGGCAGGATGCAGGGATCGTGCCGCCCTTTGACCGAAAGTTTTTCTTCTTTGAGCGACGAATGCGAAACGCTTTGCTGCTCTTTTTCAATGGACGGGGTGGGCTTGACGCCGACGCGGAACACCACCGGCATCCCGGAAGCGAGTCCGCCGAGAATGCCGCCCGCCGCGTTGGTCTCCGTTGCGATCCGGCCGTTTTCGACCGTGAAATCGTCGTTGTTTTCACTTCCTCGGCGTTCGCAGCCCGCAAAGCCGCTGCCGAACTCCACGCCTTTGACTGCGGGGATCGCGAACAACGCCTGTGCGAGTTTGCTTTCGATGCCGTCGAACGACGTGCCGCCCGTTCCGGCGGGAAGCCCGATCAACGCACATTCCACCGTTCCGCCGACCGAATCGCCGTCGTTTTTTGCGGCAAGGATAACTTCGCGCATCTGTTCGCCCGAAGCGTCGTTCAGTAC
>JAGHTH010000112.1 GCA_018065365.1 Candidatus Coliplasma caballi | reverse complement strand
ACACCTTTTTTATGTGCGAAGAACTGAATGGATAACTTCAGCATACTAACGTACTCCTTTTTATCAGATTTTTTGGACCCGAACATATTTCGGGTGTTGATCTTCCAGTTCACGAAACTCGTCGTACAGAACGGCGATCAATCGGGAGGCGTTTTCGTTCGGAACGCGGAGCGTGAGCGAAACGGAAGCTTCCTTCTCGTTCTGCTCGACCTCGGCGTCTCCGCCGAGCGCTTCGATCGCGTTGCAGACCAGAATGGTCATGGACGACGCCGCGGCGCACACGATATCGCTGCCCGCTTCGGCATAGCCCGAATGTCCCGAGACCGTAAAGCCGGAAAGATCTTTTTTGAATGCTGCCCTGATCATGCGTTTCAGCCGACGATCGACTGGATCTGCAGCTTGGTGTAGGGCTGTCTGTGCCCGATGTGCTTCTTCTCGTTCTTCTTGGACTTATACTTGATCACGTGGATCTTTTTGCCCTTGCCGTTCTTGACGACGGTTGCGACGACGGATGCGCCTGCAACCAAAGGAGAACCGACCTTGAAGCCGTCTGCACCGGAAACCGCAAGAACCTGATCAAAGGTGTAGGTTTCGCCCTCTTCCACGCCGAGCTTCTCGACGAAGATGATGTCGCCTTCGGACACCTTGTACTGCTTGCCGCCGGTTTGAATGACTGCGTACATTAGAATTTCCCTCACTTTCCGTAAGTCTCGCTGCTTAGAAGGCACGCCAAAACGACGTTTCAAAAAAGCCCCATACATGCGGCGTTCTTTATCTTATCACGCTTTCCCCGTTTTGTCAACCCCTTTTTTCGCTTTTTTTGCAAAAAAATCAGTCCTTCGGCACTTGACTTTCCCCCTCCCCTTATGATAAAATGGTAAAAAGTATCTTTTCGGGAGGATTTGTATGCATACGGGCGTTTTCTGTCGGATCCTGTCGCGTTCCGTCGCGGCGGCGCTGATCCTCTGCCTTCTTCTGCCGCTTTGCATCTTTTCCGCCGGCGCGGAAAGCGCTCTGCCGCAGACCGAGCCGTACACCTGGAAGCAGGGCGATCTCCGCTGGGCGAACGTCGTGATCGGCGTCGATCCCTGGACGGACGCGAGCGGCGTACGCCATAAGGAAGAAACCGTCGCGCACGCGGGGTGCCTCATCACGTCGGTTGCGATCCTTTGCAAAGCAAACGGCATCGCGCTCGCGAGTGGAAAAGAGATCACGCCCGGCTCTCTGGCGGAAGCGCTGTACGACCGCGGCTCCTGCAAATACCTGACCGATAAGGGCGGGATCAAAGACCGCGCCACCTCCTTTTCCGCCGTTCTGCCCGGCGTGTCCTACGTCCGCGACCTTGCGGTTACTTCTTCTGCCGCCGAAACGGTCGCACCCTACCTTTCCGATCCCGACCATACCTATTTCCTCATCGCGAAAGTCAAGGGCGGCGGTCATTACGTCGCCGTTTACGATGTTTCCGACAAAGACGTGCTGATCTGCGATCCCGGGTTTGACCGCACGCTGCTTTCCGAATACAATTCCGTTTCGTTCTACGTTTACGAGATCGACTTTTCCCAAGCGCTGAAAGATCCCGGGCCGGAGGGTGAACAATGGATCGTGCAGGCGGACGTGCTCAACGTGCGCGCCGAGCCCTCGCTCAAAAGCGAACGCGTCGGATCGATCGCACGGGATTCCGTCATCACGGTCTATGAAACGACGGAAGCGGAGGGCTACCTCTGGGGCAGGATCAGCGTCGGCTGGTGCGCGCTGGCACGTACCGACGGAAGCGAAACGCTCTGCGTCAGATTGGCCGTTTCCTATCATCTGCGCGAGGGCGGCGAAAGCCCGCTCACACAGACCAAATACGAGGGCGTCCCGCTGACGATCTCCGATCTGATCCCGGTTTCCGAGGGGCGTTATTTTCTCGGCTGGTCGGAGGATCCCGAAGCGACCGCCGCGTCCTATTCGCCCGGAAGCGTGTTTGAAGAAAACCGCGCGCTCGATCTTTACGACGTCTGGATGGACGAATCGCTGATCTACGCGTTCGGCATCGACGTTTCTTCCCACCAGGGAAAAGTGGATTGGGAGAAAGTCGCCGCGAGCGGCATCGGCTTCGTGATCCTGCGTGCCGGAACGACCTCCGGCGGCAAAGACACCCGCTTTGAAGAAAACTACGCCGGCGCGGTTTCGGCGGGGCTTCACGTCGGCAGTTATTTTTACTGTTCCTCGACGACCGAAACCGGCATCAAAAAAGACGTGCAGACCTTTCTGGAATCGCTGAAAGGCAAAACGTTCGATTTCCCCGTCTATTTCGACTTTGAAACCGACAGCCAGGCCAAGCTCGGCGCTTCCGCCATGACCGCGCTCGCGTCTTACTATTTCTCTTTGATGAAAGAATCGGGCTTTTACGCCGGCGTTTATGCCAGCGAATCGTGGTTCCGCGATCTGATCGACGGCGAAACGATCGGCGGCAAAGATCGGATCTGGGCGGCGCGCTGGCCCGGCGGAAACCGCCTCGTTTCCTATCTCGGCGACCGCTACGCGATCCACCAGTATTCCGAAACGGGAAGAATCGACGGCATTACGACCACGGTCGATCTTGACGTCTGCTACGTCGATTACCCCACGCTGATCGAACAGTCCCATTCGTCCGATCCTCCCGTGGATCCGCCCGTCGATCCCCCCGTCGATCCCCCTGTCGATCCGCCCGTCGATCCGGAAGATTCCAAGCCGAAAGAAAATTCCGGCCTGTCGATCGAAGACGGCTTCCTGCTCGGCGGAAAGACCGGTCTGACCGTACGCGAATGGTGCGCGCTGTTTGACGGCGACATCACGGTTTTGAACGGCGATACCATTCTCGGCGACGGCGAAACCGTCATAACCGGCTACGCCTTGCTGACCGGCAGCGAATGCCTGCTCATCGCGACGCGCGGCGACGTAAACGCGGACGGAACGATCGACGCGTTCGACTATATGATGCTCAAGTCCGTTGTCCTCGGCACGCTGGAGCTGGACGGTGCTCTGTTCCGTTCCGGCTGCCTGCTCTCCGATTCGATCGACGCGTTCGATTATATGCTGCTCAAAGCGTACGTGTTAGGAACGAGCGATACTCTGTAAACGGAAATGAAGATGCAAAACAAAAGCGCAGGTTTTTCGCCTGCGCTTTCATAATGCTTAATTATAATTGTAGGTCAGTGATTATTTCGCAATGACCTTTTTGAGTTTAACAAACTTCGGCAGCCCGTCTTCCTTCGGCAGATCCGTTTCGCCCTGGATCAGCGGCAGCGCGTACTCCACGAACTTCTCGTTCATGCCGTCTTTGCTTGCGTTGAACCAATCCGCCGGGATCTTCTTCTCGGTGTTGGCGACGATGGTCAGATCGAACAGATCGTACTTGCAGACGTACTTGCCGTCAACGTAGGTACGGGTAAAGCCGACCATCTTGTCCGTAACGCCCTCGATCGCCTTTTCGACCGCGGTCTTGCCGGCGTTGAAGGACTCGTTGATGTCGGTCAGCGAAGCGCAGTGCGCCGCGCATCTCTGCAGCAGAGAAAGTTCGATGCCGCGGACCTTTGCACCGGTCGCGTTCTTGATCTCGTGTGCGAGGAACGAAGCCAGACCGCCCAGCTGTGCGTGGCCGAAGCCGTCAACAGCGTTGGACAGGTCGTTGCCGTACTCGGAAATGTACTTGCCGTTCTTGTCGTGGATACCCTCGGAAACCGCGACGATGCACTTGCCGTTCTCGGCGTAGATCTTCTTGACCTTTGCCATGAATTCGTAAATGTCAAAGTCGTTCTCGGGGCAGTAGATCAGATCCGGGCCCTGTCCCTTTGCGCAGGCAAGGGAAGCGGCGGCGGTCAGCCAGCCGGCGTTACGTCCCATGATCTCGACGACCGTGATCATACCCGTGTCATACACGCGCGCGTCGTGATAAATTTCCATCAGCGAGGTCGCGATGTATTTTGCCGCGGAAGCGTAGCCGGGGCAATGGTCGGTGCCGGTCAGGTCGTTGTCGATGGTCTTCGGAATACCCATGACGCGGCATTCGTAGCCGTTCTTGAGCATGAACTTGGAAACCTTGTTGCAGGTGTCCATCGAATCGTTGCCGCCGTTGTAGAAGAAGTAGCGGATGTTGTACTTTTTGAAGATCTCGAGGATGCGCTCGTAATCTGCGGGCTCAAGATCGGGGTCCTTCAGCTTATAACGGCAGGAGCCGAGTGCGGAAGAAGGAGTCGTGCGCATCAGCGCGAGTTCGGCGGGATCTTCCTCGTCCATGATCATCAGTTTGTCGTTCAGCAAACCTTTGATACCGTTGCACATACCGTAAACTTTCGTGATGTTTTCGTTTTCCAGCGCGGTCTTGATACAGCCGTAAGCAGACGCGTTGATAACAGAGGTAGGTCCGCCGGACTGGCCGATCACCGCTGCGCCTTTGAGAATGCTCATTTGTTTCACCTGATCCTTTTTGTTGTGTTTTTTTCTTTTCCTCTTATATTACCACAATTCGCCCGAAAATGTCAACCTCTTTTCTGTAAAAAAAGAAAGATTCCCGCCAATATTTTTCGCAAAATGTTTGCATTCTCATCTTGACAGAATCCGTTTTTTCCCCTATAATATATGATGTTGAGTTATCCTGAGGAAAGGACGAAAAACCGAATGCCCGAACAGAAACAAATTCTTGATCTGATCGTCCGCGCCGAAAAAGGCGAATCGGACGCATTTGACACACTTTTCAATACTTACGACAAACGCGTTTATTACTTTTGCAGAATGCTGACGGCAAACGACGCTGACGCTGCGGAGGTAACCCGCGACGCGTTCGTGTACGCAAAACGCAACCTGCGCGAGATCCCGGAGGGACAGACGTTCTTACGCTGGATCTGCGGCAACGCGTTTTATCTTGCAAAGATCCGGATGGCGTCTTCCCGCGGGGAGAGCGTCGTCGTGGAAGAAGCGGACGGCAACGAATTCCGTTACGACGAATTGCAGGATCTTCCGCGCACGGCGGAGGAGCCCACCGTCCGCAAATCAGACCTTGACACCGTCAACGCGTTCATCGACACGCTTTCCGACAGCCGCCGCTTCTGTCTGATGATCCACGACTTTGTCGGCTTTTCCGTCGCGGAAACGGCTGCCCTGCTCGGCTGCGACGCCGACGCGGTCAAAGCGCACACCGTCGGCGGACGACTCGCGATCGCGGAACGTCTGAACGATGACGCGGACGGACTCGGCACCCAACTTTTGCCGTTCCTGCCGCGCCTGCTCAAGACCTGCGGCAAAACCTTCCCGGTCCCCGAAGACGTTTCGCTGCAAACGCGCGCCGCGTACAACGTCGAGGACGAAGACGATCCCTTTGACAAGCCCGTCGATGACGATTGGTGCGACACCGCTCCCGGTGCTTCCGGCACGACGCAGAAAGTGTTATGGATCGTCGCCGCGCTCGTGCTGATCGGCGCCGCCGGTTTCCTCGTCTGGTGGTTTGGGAAAAGGCCCGTGAAACCCGCTCCCGCGGAATCTTCCGCCGCAAGCGAGCCCGTTTCGGAACAGAGCGAGCCCGTTTCGGAGCAGAGCGCCGTCGCGAGCGAAGACTCCGGCATCGACCTTTCCGGCTCCGACGAATCTTCCGAGGAAAGCACGGTTTCCGAGCCGGCAGAAAGTTCCGAGCCGATCGAGAGTTCCGAGCCCGCCGCTTCTTCCGAACCGACGGAAAGTTCCGTTTCGCCCGTCGAGGACACCTACCCGAGAGCAAAAGAGAGCCTGAATCTGCGCGACGCACCCGGCACGGAGGGCAAAAAGCTCGCGGTCATTCCGGGCGGAAGACACGTTACCATCCTCGAAACCGTTACGAACGACAAAGGCGAGAAATGGTACAAGGTGTCGTTCGTGGACGACGCAGGCAAGACGCAGGTCGGCTACTGTTCCGCCGAATACGTCGAATTGCAATAAACCGCGAAAAAATCCCGAAAAAGACTTGACTTTTGGCTTCGTTTGCGGTAAACTGACAAAAGAAAACATTGTGAATACAAAGGAGATTTATCATGCCACTCGTAACTTCTACCGAAATGTTCAAAAAGGCATACAACGGCGGTTACGCCATCGGTGCCTTCAACGTCAACAACATGGAGATCGTCCAG
Source organism: Candidatus Coliplasma caballi (assembly GCA_018065365.1). Classification (GTDB taxonomy): domain Bacteria; phylum Bacillota; class Clostridia; order Oscillospirales; family CAG-382; genus Coliplasma; species Coliplasma caballi. The sequence continues at coordinate 3,440 of JAGHTH010000112.1, read as the reverse complement.
GGTATCACCGAGGCCTGCGCTGAAGAAAAGGCCCCCGTTATCCTGCAGGTTTCCAAGGGTGCGCGCGCATACGCAAACCACACCTACCTCGTCAAACTCGTCGAAGCGGCAGTTATCGAATGCCCCGACATTCCGATCGTTCTGCACCTTGACCACGGCCCCGATTTCGAGACCTGCAAAGCGTGCATCGACGGCGGCTTCACTTCCGTCATGATCGACGCTTCCTCCAAGCCCTTCGCGGAGAACATCGAGATCACCAAGAAAGTCGTTGAATACGCACACGCTCACGGCGTCGTCGTAGAAGCGGAACTCGGTACCCTCGCAGGCATCGAAGACGAAGTCAAAGTCCAGGAGGGCTGCGCTTCCTACACCAGACCGGAAGAAGTCGAAGAATTCGTTTCCAAGACCGGATGCGACTCCCTCGCGATCGCGATCGGTACTTCTCACGGCGCATACAAATTCAAACCCGGCACGAAGCCCCAGCTCCGTTTCGACGTTCTCCACGAATGCGAAAAGAGACTGCCCGGCTTCCCGATCGTTCTGCACGGATCTTCCTCCGTTCCGCAGGACTACGTCCAGATGATCAACGAGAACGGCGGTGCAATGCCCGGCGCGATCGGCGTTCCGGAAGAGCAGCTTCGTGAAGCAGCACGCAGCGCGGTCTACAAGATCAACATCGACTCCGACCTGCGTCTTGCAATGACCGGTACCGTTCGTAAGTTCTTCAACGAGCATCCCGACAAGTTCGACCCGAGAGAATACCTCAAGCCCGCAAGAGCAAACATCAAAGAACTTGTACGTCATAAGTTGGTCGATGTCCTCGGCTGCAACGGCAAAGCGTGATCGGTTGTGCCGGAGAGCCCAGACCGCAAACCGAATAGAATTAAAAAATAGCATTTATGAAAGCGTCGGTAGTAAACCGGCGCTTTCCTCATTATAACGCTAAAGCGGTTTGCTTTGAACAATCCTCACTCTCGCAATATTGATATATTGCTTCCGTTCGGATTGTCCAATCTGCATCTCTCGGGCGCAACCTCCGGTTTGTTGCTGGCCAAGGTAGGTGCCAAAAGATATGGGGTGCCGGAGAGCGCAGAGTGCAAAAGAAAAAAGATAATCATTATTTCTTAATAGGTAGAAAGAACGCGGACGAGCCGCGTTCTTTCTTTTTTATTTTTATTTTTTTTTCTTTTGCTTTGAACAATCCGGCTCTCCCTGCCACCCCCTCCGGCTGGGAATATATTGAGGTCAGCACAAAAATAAGTTGTTATTTATAAAAGGAACATCGTTTTAACTTTCCTCTCCTTCCCTCTTGCATTCTGTCGCAAAAGCGTTTATAATAAGGTATCGGGTCTCATACTGTACAAAAGGAAGGTATTTCTTATGTTGGACAAAAAATCCCCCTCCAAAGACTTCGGAGAAATGTTTATGTTGTTCCTGCCGATCGCATACATCGTGCTGGGTGCGCTTTTGTTATTCGTGCCGCAGATGAACACCGTCGTCATGGCACAGATGCTCGGCGCGCTGATGATTCTGGTCGGCGCGGCGCTCGTGATCCGCTATTTCATCAGACGTTCCTATCTTGACACCGGCGCGTACGGGTTTTCCGTCGGCGCGTTTGCCGCCGTTCTGGGCATCTGCTGCATCATCCGTTCCGACGCGGTCGGCGAGAGTCTGACGATATTCCTTGACCTCTGCATCATGCTGACGGCGATCATCAAATTGCAGAACGCGATCCAGTTGTTCGCGATGAAATCGAAATTCTGGATTCCGGTGCTGGTCATTTCGCTTCTGTTCATCGGCTGCACCGTCGTGATCGCGATCAACCCGTTCGGCGACGAAGCGGTACAGGCGACCTTTACGCACATCGTCCTGCTCTGCGACGGTGTGGCAAGTTTCGCCAACACGATCTTATTGCGCGTGCTGAATCGCAAAAAAGCCAAAGCCGCGGCGACGCCCGCGATCGTGGAAGAACAGTAAATGATCTTTACCGAGGAAGACAAGCAGAAGCAGCGCCGCTTTGCCGAACTCGCCGAGCGCAGCTACATGAATGGGCGGCACACCTTTACCGATTTTCTCGGGATGAGTGAACTTGACCTGCTGCTTCGGATGAAAAGCGAGCTCGATTACGCGGGGATCACGCTGTTCGGCGGAACGGACGGCTGCGAGCGCGTCATCGCGCGATTCGGCGAGGACGACGGCACGGACGATTTTCCGATCGTCTGCGTGGAAGCAAAGCCCGCGGAACAGAAATTTGCCGATCCGCTGACGCACCGCGATCTGCTCGGTGCGCTGATGAATCTGGAGATCGCCCGCGAAAAAATCGGCGACATCTTTCTGCAAAACAACGTCGCCTACCTGTTCTGTTCCCCGTCCGTTGCGCCCGTGATCCTGTCCGAACTCAAAAAAGCAAAGCACACCACGCTGCGCTGTTCGGTCGTTGAGGCGCTCCCCGCCGGTGTTTCCGGCAAAACGGAAGAAAAATTCCTGCAGGTCGCGTCCTTACGCGCCGACGTGCTGGTCGCGGGGGTCTACAAGCTCTCCCGTGAAGAAAGCTTGGAGCTGTTCCGCACGCACCGCGTGTTCGCGGACGGCAGACTGCTCGAAAACAACAGCGCCGCCGTTGCCGAAGGGCAGACGCTCTCGGTACGCGGCTTCGGTCGCTTCCGCTTCCAAGCGGTCCACTCGATGAGCAAAAAAGGAAAATACAACGTTACGATCGAACTTTCGGTATAAAAAGAAAAAGCGAGAAAAGTCAGCTTTGGCTTTTCCCGCTTTCTTTTATTCAAACAATGGTGTTGACAAATACCGTTCTCCCGAATCGGGCAACAGCACCGCGATCTGCTTTCCGGCGTTCTGGGGGCTTTTTGCAAGTTCCGCCGCCGCGTAAAGCGCCGCGCCGCCCGAAATGCCGATCAGGATCCCCTCGGTCTTCCCGACGAGCCGCGCCGTTTCGTACGCCTGCTCCTCGGTTACGGTCATCACTTCGTCCAGCACGTCCTTTGCCAGCACCGCCGGAACAAACCCCGCGCCGATGCCCTGTAAGCCGTGTTTTCCCGCCGGCTTCCCCGAAAGCACCGCCGAGCCCGCCGGCTCCACGCCGACGACGCGAACGCGAGGATTTTTCTCTTTTAAGAACTTCCCGACGCCGGAGACCGTTCCGCCCGTGCCGACGCCCGCAACGAAAAAGTCGATCTTTCCGTCCAGGTCGCGCCATAATTCCGGGCCGGTCGTCTCGTAATGCGCCCGCGGGTTGTCGGGGTTGTCGAACTGCCCCGGAACAAAACTACCCGGGATCGTTTCCGCCAACCGTTCCGCCTCGGCGATCGCGCCGGACATTCCGTCCTTGCCGGGCGTCAGAACGACCTCCGCGCCGTACGCTTTCATCAACAACCGCCGCTCGACAGACATCGAGTCGGGCATCACGATGATCACGCGGTACC
>JAGHTH010000104.1 GCA_018065365.1 Candidatus Coliplasma caballi | reverse complement strand
AAGGTTTCGACCTTGTCGCCGTGCGTCAGCGTGAAATGAACGAGTTCGTTTTCATCCTTGACGGAGTAGTTCCACCACGCCGCGTCGTCGGCGTCGTCGCCGGCGGCAAACTTTTCGGGCGAGTCGGTATGCACGAGGAACGGCACCGTGATGATGCGGCAGCGCGGATCGCGGTCGGGTTGGGATCGCACGGGGAGTTCCTTGAGCGCGATGTTCGTAACGCCGGTTTCTTCCATGAGTTCGCGCGCGGCTGCCTCCTGCACGGTTTCGTGCGGCTCGACGAACCCGCCCGGAACGGCAAGTTTGCCAAGCGCGGGGTGCCCGCCGCGACGGATCAGCAGCACTTTTTCGTCCTGCAATAAAATCATATCGACCGTTACGGACGGATGCTCAAATACGTCCGGATCGTATTGGGCGAGGAATTCGGCTTCGGTCAAGCCGTTTTTGTCTCTGAGTTCTTCTTTCATAGCGGTTTCTTCATGATCCTTCCGTTCATTCTGGGGTATTTTTCGTCGGTGGAGCCGACTTTTTTAATTACGAGCAGGGTGGGCGTGCGGTCGAAAACCGGGATCGAAACGTCAATGACCGATTCGATCTCACCGCCGAGGGTTCGAACGGCGTTCTGCGCTTCGTCGAGTTCTTCTCTGCCGCGGTTGCCTTTCATGGCGACGAAATGACCGCCGACACGGACGAACGGCAGACACCATTCGCAGAGGACGTTCATGCGGGCGACACCGCGCGAGACCACGAGGTCGTATTGCTCACGGTGCGCGGGCAGGCGCCCGAGTTCTTCCGCTCTGCCGCAGAGGGTGGACAGGCCGGAAAGCCCCGCCGCTTTCGCCGTTTCTTCGACGAAAACCAACTTTTTCTGCGTCGCGTCGTTCGAAACGATCCGGCATTCCGTGCCGACCGCGAGCGGCAGGGACGGAAACCCGCCGCCGCAGCCCACGTCGAGAACGGTTTTGCCCGGCGTGAACAATCCGGTGCGCAGCAGCGACAACGAATCGTAAAAATGTAACAGTACGATCTCCTCGGGCGAGGTCAGCGAGGTCAGGTTCAGGGAACGGTTGACTTCACACAGCCGGTCGGCGATGATTTCGAAGCGCTCTTTCTGCTTGTCCGTGAGCGAGGGGAGGTAGGTTTCCAACAGGGGACGGAGTTCTTCCATGGATCAATGCTCCTTTCCGTATTGCGCGAGCGCGACCAGCAGCACCGAAACGTCGGCGGGCGAAACACCGGGGATGCGGGACGCTTTTCCGACCGTGTCCGGCTGCTGCTCGGCAAGCTTCTGCCGTGCTTCCAGACGTAAGCCCGCGATCGAAGTAAAGTCAAGCCCTTTCGGGATCTGCTTGGACTCCAATTTCGCGAATCGCTCGACTTCTTCTTTCTGCCGCTTGATGTAACCCTCGTATTTGAGTTCGGTTTCGACCTGACGGCGTACCGAGGCGGGAAGTACGGGCGGGTTTTCTTCCAGCGAGTACAGTTCCTCAAGCGTTACGAACGGGCGTTTGAGCAGATCCGCTTCGCAGACCGATCCGGTCGCGGCGGGGTATCCTTTCGCCGTCATCAATTCGTTGAGAGCAGGCGTGGCTTTGAGGGACGCGTTCGCGAGCCGCTCAAGTTCGCCTTTTTTGAGCGCTTCTTCGTGTAAGAACGCTTCGTACTGCTCGTCGGAGACCAAACCGGCTTTTCTGCCGTAGGGCGTCAGACGCTCTTTGGCGTTGTCCTGCCGCAAAAGCAGGCGGTATTCGCTGCGCGAGGTCATGACGCGGTAGGGTTCATCCGCGCCTTTGAGCGTGATGTCGTCGATCAGCATTCCGATGTAACTTTCCCCGCGGGAAAGTACGAGCGGCTCTTTGCCTTTGCAAAGCAGCGCAGCGTTTGCGCCGGCAACCAGCCCTTGCGCCGCGGCTTCCTCGTAGCCGGAAGTGCCGTTGAACTGCCCGGCACCGAATAACCCGCGCACGTCGCGGAATTCCAGCGTTGGCAGTAATTGCGTCGGATCGCAGCAGTCGTATTCGATGGCGTACGCCGTGCGCATGAATTCGCAGTGCGTCAGCCCTTTGATCGTGTGAACGAACGCTTTCTGCACTTCTTCGGGCAGGGAGGAGGAAAGTCCCTGCAAATAGAGTTCCCGCGTGTCCGATCCCAACGGCTCGACGAAGATCTGGTGGCGTTCCTTGTCCGGAAAGCGCATGATCTTGGTTTCGATGCTCGGGCAGTAGCGCTGGCCCGTCCCGACGATGTCGCCGGAATAGAGCGGGGAGCGGTGCAGGTTTTCGCGGATGATGCGGTGGGTTTCCTCGTTGGTGTAGGTAACGTAACAGGGGAGTTGGTTGGCGGCTTTGTCGTCCGAGCCGAACAGCACGGGCTCGTCGTCGCCTTCCTGCAATTCCATTTCGTCAAAATCCACGCTGTCGGCGTGTACGCGCGGCGGGGTGCCCGTTTTGAAGCGGCGCATCCGGATGCCGAGTTCGGCAAGACTTTCCGACAGGCGCTTCGCGGGAACGGTGTTGTCGGGGCCCGCTTCGTAGTTGGCTTCGCCGACGAAGATCTTGCCCTGCAGGGAAGTTCCGGTGCAGATGACGACCGTGCGCGCGGGGTAGAACGCACCGAACGCCGTTTCGACGCCCGTAACGGTCTGCCCGTCGTGGCGGATGCCGATGATCTCCGCCTGGATCAAGGAGAGGTTTTCCGCCTGCTCCAACGTTTTTTTCATGTAATTGCGGTATTCCACGCGGTCCGCCTGCATCCGCAGGGAATGGACGGCGGGACCTTTGGACGCGTTGAGCATCCGGCTTTGCAGCATCGCGTGGTTGGCGGCTTTTCCCATTTCGCCGCCCAGCGCGTCGATCTCAAAGACCAAGTGTCCTTTGCCGGTGCCGCCGATCGAGGGGTTGCAGGGCATATTGCCGACCAGATCGAGCGTCAGCGTGAACAGACCGACCTTGCAGCCGATGCGCGCCGCGGCAAGCGCCGCTTCGATTCCGGCGTGTCCCGCGCCGATAACCGCTACGTCCAGCGGAGATTCGTTGTAAAAAATCATATAGATGCCTCTTTATTATTTGCCTACGCAGAAATGAGAGAAAATTTCGGCGACGATCTCCTCGGAGACCTCGCGCCCGTCGGCTTCGTAGAGCGCCTGCAACGCCTGTTCCATGTCCAGACCGGCGAGGTCTTGTGTGAAACCGTCCAACGACTGCAGCGCGTTCGTCAGATGCGTTTTGACTTTGGAGAGCGCGGCGAACTGTCTTGCGCCCGTAATGATCTCGCCCG
>JAGHTH010000158.1 GCA_018065365.1 Candidatus Coliplasma caballi | reverse complement strand
CAAAACATTCAATTGTAATCGCTTATTCCTCGACGGGTGCTTCAGCGGGTGCTTCTTCCTCTGCGGCGGGCTCAAGGAGTGCCTTGACGGAGAGGTTGATGCGCTTGGAATCGAGGTCGATACCGACGATCTTCGCCTTGACGACGTCGCCGACTTTGACCACTTCGCCGGGGTTGTTCACGGGCTTGTCCGCGAGCTGCGTGTTGTGGATCAGGCCGTCGAGTTCGGGGATGATCTCCGCGAACGCACCGAACGGCATCAGAGACACGACTTTGACATCGCAGACGTCGCCGATCGCGTACTTGTCGGTGAACAGTTTCCACGGATCGTTCTCGGGCGTCTTGTAGCCGAGGGAGATACGCTTGGTCTCGGGATCAAAGTGCTTCACGAACACTTCCAGCTTCTGACCGATGGTCAGCACCTCTGCCGGCGGACGCAGGCGTCCCCAGGACAGTTCGGAAATGTGCACCATGCCATCGACCGGGCCGATGTTGACGAACGCGCCGTAGTTCATGATCGCGCGAACGGTGCCGGTGAATTTCTGGCCGACCTCGAGGGATGCGTAGAACGCTTCTTCGGAAGCTTTCTTCTCCGCTCTCTGCACGGCTTTGATCGAGCCGACGGCGCGCTTGCGTTCCTCGTTGAGATCGATGATCTTGAAATTGACCTTCTGTCCCTTGAGCGGATCGAGGGACTCGCCCTTTGCGATGCCGGACTGGGACGCGGGGATGAAGACGCGCGCGGTGCCTTTGGTAACGACGACGCCTGCGTACGCTTCTTCCTTACGGATGACTTCCTTTACGACGCCGGTGAGGATCTCGCCGGATTCGTATGCGGCTTTGACGGTCTCCCAGTTCTTCGAAGCGTCGAGACGCTTGCTGGAAAGCTGGACGGTACCGTCGGCATCATTGAATTTCACACATACGACGTCGATCTGGTCGCCGACGTGATACTTTTCGGTCAGATCGATGCCGCTCTCATCGGTGATCTCGTCGTAAACGAGAATACCGGTGTGCTTCGTACCCAGATCGACTTTCAGTTCCGCAGCGCTGACCGCGGAAATGGTGCCGACGACTTTATCTCCTGTATGTAATGTTTTGAATGACGCCTCGAGCAGTTCCGCAAAACTTGCTTCTTCATTCATGATTTCTGCCATGGTTTTGTTTACCTCCTGAATTATACTACCGGGAGCCGAAGCCCCTGCAGTGATCGAAATGGATGTCGCGCGCCGGATCACGTCGCGATACGCGGGAAGATCCGCTGCCGTTTCCACGAGCAGTGCGCGCTTGCCGTCCGCCGAAGCGGCGACTTCTTCGGCAATGCGGAACAGTTTGACCGTGTTGGAACTGTTCTTGCTGCCGACGACGACGGTCAGATCGGAATTCTCCGCGAGCGCGCGGACTTCTTTCTGCCGATCCTCCGTTGCCGAACAGATTGTATCATAAATTTGCAAATGTTTATAGATGTTTTTTATGAACTTTTGACATTTTTTCCATTCTTCCGTGTGGAACGTGGTCTGCGCGGTCAGAACGGCGGGCGTTTCGATGACCGTCCCCTCGGGGAAGGCGGCTTCCAGCTCGGCGAGACCGCCATAGACGGACGCTTTGCCGGGCGCGGCGGACAAGATGCCCTGTACTTCGGGGTGGCTGCGGTCGCCGATGATGAGAAATTCGGCGTCGCCGGACTCCGAGGCGATCTTGTGGATCTTTTGCACGAACGGGCAGGTCGCGTCGATGGAATCCAAACCGAGCTTAAAAAGGGTTTGCCTGACCTGCTCGGTCGTTCCGTGCGCGCGGATGAAGACCAGCGCGTCTTTCGGAAGCTTTTCCAGATCCTCCGGCTCGATGAACGTAACGCCGCGGCGGCGAAGATCCTCGATGAACACGCGGTTGTGGATCAGCTCGCCCAGACAGTAGATCGGGCGCTGCTGCTCTTTGAGTGCTTTTTCGATCAGCGCGACGGCGCGGGACACGCCGGGACAGAAGCCCGCGTACTTTGCGACCGTGATGCTCATTGCAGGATGCCGGCGTTCCGCACGAGTTCGAGCGCCTTTTCGAGCGTTCCCTCGGGCGTCAGATCGGTGTTGTCCAGAAAGACGGCGTCGGGAGCCGGAACGGCGGGCGCGACCTCGCGGTTTTTGTCGTTGGCGTCGCGCCATTGCATATCGGCGAGGATCTGCTTGGGATCCGCCGGAATGCCTTTGGCGTTCAGTTCCGCGGCGCGACGGTTGGCGCGTTCCTCGGGAGAGGCGGACATGAACAGTTTGAGGTCGGCGTCGGGAAGCACCACGGTGCCGATGTCTCTGCCGTCCATGATCACGTTGTGGGTACGGGCGATCGCCTGCTGCGTTTCGAGCAGAAAGGCGCGCACCTCGGGAATTTTGGAAACCTGGGAGGCGTAATGCGACGCGCTCGGGGTGCGGATCTCGTCGCCGAGCTTTCTGCCCTCGAGATAGACCGCGTTGCCGCCGTCTTCCAATTTCATTTCCAGATCGCAGAGCGGAAGAAGCGGGATCAGATCGGGCAGGTTGTCGTCCGTAGTGCCGTGTTCCGCGGCAAAAAGTCCGACTGCGCGGTACAGCGCGCCCGTATCAATATAAATAAAGGAAAGCGTTCTCGCAAGATTTTTGGCGAGAGTGCTTTTTCCGGAGCCGCTCGGCCCGTCGATCGCGATGTTGAACGTCTGTTTCACAAAAAATCACCTGTTTGTAAGTATATACGATTTTTTGCAACAAAGCAAGGGGTTTTGCAAAAAAAATTAGGGATAGTTTTCACAAAAAAGACGCTTTCGGTTTGCACGATTGTTACAAAGAAAAGACGAATCCTGACGGAAAAAGACAGTTTGCGGGAGATTTGTGTGAAAAAGAGGGAACGCGCCCGGGGAGAGCGGAACCGTGCGGGGCGGGGATTCGGTTCCGCTTCCCTTTCGGACGTGGGGAAAAAGAGGGTTATTGCCGCAAAGAGCAAACGAGCGTATGCGCGCCGTCGGGGATCGCGCACGGGAGGGAGGTCGGGGCGCCGTCGAGC